>CALJLC010000061.1 GCA_937982605.1 uncultured Gemmatimonadales bacterium
GGGTTCTCCATGCCGCCGAAGGGGAAGCTCGGGGGCAGGACGAGCACCTCGTACCGGCCCCAGCGATAGGGTCCGTACAGCGCTTCGACCGCGTCGAGCATGCGCTCGAGGTCCGCGAACTCCTCCGCCGCGGCGCCGACGACGCCCGGCTCCGACCACACGCCGGACGCGCCAAGATCGTCATCGACGGGAAGAAGTACGACCTGCGCGTCTCGACCGTGCCGACGCGGCAGTCCGAGAAGGCGGTGATCCGCGTGCTCGACACGCAGGCCACCGGCACGCTCGAAGACACCCGCATCGAGCCGGAGCAGGTGGCGCGGATCCGACGGGCGCTCTCGCACCGGGACGGCATCGTCGTCGTCACCGGCCCGACCGGCTCGGGGAAGACCACGACGATGTACGGGGCGCTCCGGGAGATCGCCACCGAAGACATCAACATCATGACGGTCGAGGACCCCGTCGAATACGAGCTCCCGCGGCTGACCCAGATCCAGGTCGAGCACAAGCAGGGCATGACCTTCGCGTCGGCGCTGCGCGCGATCCTCCGTCAGGACCCCGACGTCATCTTCGTCGGCGAGATCCGGGACGGGGAGACCGCCGAGATCGCCGCCCAGGCGAGCCTCACGGGGCACCTCGTTCTGGCCACGCTCCATACGAACGACGCCGTGGGTGCCATCCGCCGCTTCCTCGACCTCGGCCTCGACCCCGGAACGGTGGGCGAGACGATGCGGGGCGCGCTGGCGCAGCGGCTGGTGCGGCGGGTGTGTCCGGAGTGCGCCGAGCCCGGCGGCGACGACCTCACCGCCGTCGAGGCCGAGCTGGCCGAACGGCTGGGGCGTAGGCCGGTCGTGCGTGCGGTCGGCTGCGAGCGTTGCATGGGCACGGGGTACGCCGGCCGGCTGCCGGTGACGGAGTTCATGACGAGCAGTCCGGAGCTCATCGGGATGATGCTCTCGGGCAAGCCGGCCCACGAGCTGGAGAAGCAGGCGATCGCCGACGGGATGGTGCCGCTCCTGGACTCCGCGCTCCGTCGCGTCGAGGCGGGGGAGACGACGCTCGAGGAGGTCGAGCGGGTCGTCGGGGCCGGAGACGACTCGGCCGGCGAAGGCGGTCGTACGGCGCCGGACCGATCCGGGCCCGTCGATTCGGTGCCCGGCGCGCGGGCGGCCGTCACCGGGGCCGCGGAGGCCCGCCCGCCGGCCGCTCCCAACGGAGATGGAGCCACGGGCGGTCCCGGCGGCGCCGGGGGATCGGTCGGGGCATCGACGACGCCCGCGGGGAACGGCAACGGGACGGGACCGCGCGGAGCGGGGTCGGACGAAGAGGACTCCGTCGCGGACGAGCGGCCTCACATCCTCATCGTCGACGACGACGGCACCACGCGCTCGATCGCCAAGGCGCTGGTCGAGAAGCAGCTCGGCTTCCGGGTGTCGACGTCCCCCGACGGCTCGGACGCGCTGCTGCGCTTCGCGCGCGGGGAGAGGTTCTCGCTCATGGTCCTCGATCTCGACATGCCGACGCTCGGAGGACGCGAAGTGCTCCGATCGGTCCGTCAGTCGATCGTGACCGCCGCGCTTCCCGTGGTCGTGCTCACCGGCACCCCCGACCCGGACACCGAGATCGAGCTGCTCGAGATGGGCGCGGACGACTACCTGAGGAAGCCGCTCGATCCCACGCGCCTGCAGACGCGCATCAAGGCCGCGCTCCGACGCGCGCAGGGCTGAGACGGGGGCGCGGGCACGCGTCCCGGTACGTCGCGGTTCCCCGGGCGGGCCGGGGTACGCTCAGCGCTCCCAGACCACCCGGCCGCCCAGCACCGTGTGCGTCACCCGCGCCTCCCTGATCATCTCCGGGGGGATCGCGAAGAGGTCCCGGTCGACCACGACCAGGTCCGCGAGCTTTCCGGGCTCGAGCGTGCCCTTGAGGTCCTCTTCGAAGGCGGCGTACGCAGATCCCGCGGTATAGGCGCGCAGCGCCTCGTCGAGCGAGATCTTCTGCTCTGGCACCCACCCGCCCCGGGTGGCGTCGTCGGGCGCGCCCCGGTCCACGGCGGCGTACAGCCCTGCGAGCGGTGTCGGGGGAGCGACGAACCAGTCGCTTCCGAACGCGAGCGTGGCGCCCGCGTCGAGGAAGGAACGGAAGGCGTAGGTGGTCCGGATGCGTTCCGGTCCGATGACCCGCTCCGCCCACCGTCCGTCGTCGATGGCGTGATACGGCTGCATGCTCGCGATCACGCCGAGCTCCGCGAAACGCTCGAAGTCCCCCGGCCGGAGGTGCTGGGCGTGCTCGATCCGGAAGCGCCGATCGCGAGGCCCGTTCTCGGCCTCGACGCGGGCGAAGATGTCGAGGAGGGTGGAGATGGCCCGGTCGCCGATGGCGTGGATGTTCACCTGCAGCCCCTCCGCGTCGGCCGCCGCGGCCCAGCCGTGGAGATCGGCCTCGCTGTTCACGAAGAAGCCCGAATCTCCCGGAGTGTCGGTGAACGGCTCGAAGAACGCCGCGGTGTGCGAGCCGAGCGAACCGTCGACGAAGCCCTTGAGGCACCCCCAGCGGAGGGCGTCGTCGCCCCGGCCGTTCTCGTCGACGAGCGCCGCCAGGCGGTCCCACTGGGACAGGGGCGTGCACGCCACGACGCGCGTGTCGAGCCGGCCTTCGTCGTGAGCGCGGCGGAAGACCGCGAGCTCCTCGAAGCCGCCCATGTGGTGCACGGTCGTCACGCCCTGCTCCGCCACGTAGGCCATCGCCGCGTCCAGCGCCCGGTCGTCGAGCTCCCGGCTCGCGGCGGGCAGCGCCCGCGCCACGAGCGCCATGGCGTTGTCCTTGAAGACCCCGGTGGGCGCTCCGGACGCATCGCGAACGATCTCGCCGCCCTCTACGTCCGGCGTGGAGGCGTCGACGCCGGCGGCACGCATCGCGGCGCCGTTGGCCAGCAGCATGTGACCGTCGAGACGGTGCACCATGACGGGGTTGTCGGGCGTGAGGGCGTCGATCCACGCCGCCCTCGGAAGCTCGCCGCCCCAGTTCTCGTGGTCCCAGTCGCCGCCGGTGATCCACGTCCCCATCGAGACCGTGCCGGCGAACGCCCCGATGCGGCTGGAGAACTCCTCCGGTGTCGCCGCGTCGCGGAGCTGCACGGAGGAGAGTCGGTACCCGCCCGTGAGGAAGTGGACGTGGGCGTCGATGAAGCCGGGCGTCACCAGGCCGCCTCCGGCGTCGATCACGCGCGTGCCCGGGCCGGTCCACGCGGCGATCTCCTCGTCGGTGCCCACGGCCACGATCCGCTCGTCGACGACCGCCACGGCCTCGGCGGAGCCGGCCGCCCCCGCGAGCCCGGTCCAGACGTGGGCGTTGCGGATCACCAGAGACGCCTCACCCGCCGGAGCCACGCGCTCGCAGGACGCGCCCGCCAGGAGCGCGCCCGCCGTGAAGAGTGCGCCGACGACGCGGACGACCGGGTGCCGAAGATCCATGGAGGGGCGGGGTGCGGGAGACGAGGGGCGCGAGCGGTGGCCGAAGGTACGATCGAGGGGCGCGTCGGCCCAGCAAGGAGGGCGACGCCGGATCCCGGGGATCGAGTGGCGTGCGGCCGCGCGACGCTTCGTCGCGCGGGCACCTCGCGCTACCGGCGCGGGCCGTTGCCGAGGAGCGAGACGTCGAGGGGCGGCAGCTCGATGGGAGGGCCGGCCTCCGCGGGGACCTCGAACGCCACCTCCGGTGGCGCGTCGAGACCGAGCGCGCCGGCCGTGGGAGCCGAGAGGCGCAGCCGGTACCGCCCGGTGCGGAGCTGCGGCACGTAGAAGACGCCGTCGGAGAAGGTGCGCTCCGTGACGACGACGCGGCCCGTTTCCTCCTCCACGATCTCGACGCCGGCGCCCGCCAGGGGCCGCGGACCGTCGGGCGTGGTCTCCAGGACTTCGCCCATCACCTCCCGGGCGGGCCGGAGCGGAAGCGACACGGGACTCAGCACGTTCGGCGACGGCCGCAGGAGCAGCTCCGCTCCGTCGGTCGCCCACTCCGGGTCGATCGAGCGCTCGTCGATGGCGACGGTGGTGCCCTCGTACGGGACGAGCTCCCATGCCACGAAGCGTCCGTCCGGCCCGGTCCGGATGCGATGCCCGCCCACGACGACCGTCACGTCCGGCGCCGGCGGTTCCTCGGCGTCCCGGACGCCGTCTCCGTCCAGGTCGTAGAAGACCTCGCCGCGGACACCGGCCTGCCCGAGCCCCTGATAGAGCAGCGGCACCGCGCCGGCCGAGGGGTCGAGGACGAAGCCACCGTCCGCGCCGAGGTAGTACGACCGCTGGCGTCCGGCCGTGCCGCGCCCGCGGAAGAACCCGAACGGCGACGGGACCGTCACCCCCAGGGAGAACGTCGGGTCGAAGCCGCGACGGGAGCGGAAGCGCGCATCGACCGCGGCGTGGCGACCGGTCTGGGCCGTCGCGCCGAGCTCGACGAGGTCGACCCCGAGGCCGGAGATGCCGAAGCCACCCCCGAGGGCCACGCTGCGTAGTCCGGCCGGCAGGTGCTGCACCAGCGTCTGCTGGATCCGCGCGGTGGCGAGCATCCCCTGGCCGAGGAGCGATTCGGCGCCGAGCTCGAAGCTCGTCAGCTGCACGTTCGTCGAGAGCGCGGCCTGCCAGCTGTCGACCCGGTCGGACGCCAGGCCCCTGAGGAAGAGCCGGGCGTGGAGCCAGCGCGCGCCCAGGAAGCCCGCCTGGAAGGAGCTCGCCGCCGTGCCGACCCACCCGCTCGCGCCGAGGACTTCTCCGTCTCGGCCGGTCCAGGCGTAGCTCGCCCGGATGCTGCCGCGCCTCCCGCGATAGTGCTGGAAATCGGCGCGCAGGTAGGAGGTGCCGCGTGCCTGCACGCCCAGATGGAGCGACGGCGCAGGCGCGAAGCCGAGCCGGGTGTACGGGCTCGCATGGTCCCCGTCCGGTCGCCGAAGCCAGTCCGCGCCGGCGTAAGCCGTGAGCGAGCGTGACAGGCCGCGCCCGACCTCGGCGAAGGCGTAGGCGTCGCAGCCGAAGCCGTCGCACGCTCCTCCGCCGAGCGAGTAGCGGGTCCGTCGGTCGGGGAGCTGCAGCGAGGGCACCACGTACACCAGCTCCTCGGTGCGTTCCTGACCGGCGGGGCCGATCATCCGGACCCGGACCGGCGTGTTGCCGTAGCCGAGCTGCGCCGTGACCGCGGCGGGCGACTCCGCGGAGGAGACGCCGACCAGCCGGTTGCCCTGGTACACCTCGTACTCCCACCCCGCGGGGACGGCCGGCGTCACCACCGCGTCGTCGAAGTACCGCGGCGTGACCCACGGCTCGTTCGAGACGCTCGCTCCCACGATCGGCCGCTGCACGACGCCGCCGGCCTGGATCGTGCCGACGTTGATCTGCCGCACGCGCGAGCTGCCCGGAAAGGCGCGATGGAAGCGGACCATCGCGTCGTCGGCCCGGGTGGCCTGGCCCTCACGGAAGAAGGTGGTGACGCCGAGATCGAGCGAGCCTCCCAGGACGCCGGCGCCCAGCGAGGGTCGGGCCGTCCCCGACGCGAGGCCCTCCGTCTGCGTCATCGAGACGCTCCAGCCGGCCGCCACGCCCCCGGTGCGGGACGGGTACGGCACGGCGTCGTAGCGGTGCGGGTCGAAGAGCCGTGCCTGGAGCTCCGCGACCTGACGGCGGAGCTCGGTCTCCACCCGGGTCTCGGCCGGGAAGGCGGGGGCCTCGAGCACCGAGACCGTCAGCGTCGGCATGTGGACGTGCACCCTCCCGCACACGGCGCGACCCAACAGGGTCGCGTTGAGGGACACCTC
>CALJLC010000062.1 GCA_937982605.1 uncultured Gemmatimonadales bacterium
GACCGGCCTCGCACGGCTCCGCCTGGTCGCGCTCGTGGCTCTCGGGTCCGCGGCGTGCGGAGGAGCCTCCGACGACGTCGGATCGTCCGGAGCGGAGACGGAGCCGGGCTTCGTCGCGCCGCTCGATACCGACATCCTGCTGGCCCCGATCACCTGGTCCGCCGACGGCGTGCCCTCGGTCGGCACGCCGGTGAACCTCACCCGGCGTCCCGACTACGACAATCAGCCGCACTTCGTGCCCGACGGATCGGGGCTCTGGTACACGGTCAACGACCCGCACACCGGCCAGGCCGACATCTGGCGCTACGACTTCGCCAGCGCGTCGGTGACCGCCGTCACGATGAGCAACCCCGAGAGCGAGTACTCGGCCACGCCGCTCCCGGACGGAAGCGGCATCTCGACGATTCGCGTCGAGGCGGATTCGACCCAGCGTCTCTGGCGCTTTGACGGGGACGGCTCGAACGCCGCGGTGCTCCTCGAGGACGTGGCGCCCGTCGGCTACCACGCGTGGGTGGACGAGTGGACCGTCGTCATGTTCGTCCTGGGCAGCCCGCCGACCCTCCAGCGCGGGGACCTCCGGACCGGCCGCGCCGAGACGATCGCGTCGGACATCGGGCGGTCGATCCAGTCGATGCCGGGCACGCCGGACGTGAGCTACGTCCAACGTCACGACGACGGACGGACCACGATCATGCGACTCCCGGGCGACGGCGGCCCCCCGCAGGCGCTCGTCGACGGCATCGACGGCGGTGACGATCACGCGTGGGCTCCCAACGGCACGCTCTTCCAGGCGAGCGGCTCGGTCCTCCACGCCACCCGTCCGGGCGCCTCGACCGGGTGGACGCCGGTGGCCGATTTCGGCGAGCTGAACATCACGCTCTCGCGGCTCGCCGTCTCGCCGGATGGGAGCCAGATTGCGCTGGTCGCCGAGCTGGCGCCGTTCGAGCCCCTGTCGGGCAACTGATCGCCGAGATCCACGAGAGCACCATGTCGAGCAGGACCCTTTCCGGCCCCGGGGGCCGCGTCCGTGCATGCCCCGTCTTCTGCCTCGCCCTCCTGCTGGCCGCGGCGGCGCCGCTCGGCGCGCAGGCCGCCCAGGACCCGGCGGCACGGGTGGCCCGCCTCGTCCCGAGCGCCGATCGGGTCACCGTGGCGGTCGGCGAGCGGGTCGACTTCACCGTGCGAGCCGGCGCCGCCTCCGGCCGGGACGTCGAGGTGCCGCTCCGCGTCATCGGGCCCCGTGACGCCGTCGCGATCCGCAACGGCGGTGTCGAAGGACTCCGTCAGGGCGAGTTCGAGATCGTCGCCACGGTGGTCGTCGGCGCGGGCTCGGGGGTGGAGCCGGCCTCGGTGCGCATCCCGGTCGTCGTCTCGTGGCCGGCGGTGACGGAGCTCGAGGTGACGGCCGGTGCCCCGGCGCTGTTCGCGGGTGCCACCGTCAACCACACGGTCGTGGCCCGCCACGCCGACGGCTCGGTGCGCCCGGATGCCCGGGTGCGCTGGACGTCGTCCGCCCCGGCCGTGGCCGTCGTCGACGCCTTCGGGACGGTGACGGGCGTGGCTCCGGGCTCCGCCACGATCACCGCGTCCTTCGACGGCGCCCGCGCGTCGATCGAGCACCAGGTCCTCCCCTTCCCCGAGGTGACGCTCGCGCTCGAGGGCGGCCCCGCCGAGGCCCGCACCGGGGACGTGATCCGCTTCGAGGCCGTCGTGCGGGACGCCACCGGGGCGCGCAGGAACGACGTGCCGGTGACGTGGTCGCACGCCTACACCCCCACCGAGGGGATGCTCGGCGTCCCCGCGACGGGGCAGATCCGTCAGGACGGCGCCTATGTCGCCGACGTGCCGGGCATCCACACCGTGGTGGCGAGCGCCGGTCCGGTCTCGGCGCGCCACGCCTTCCGCGCCGTTCCGCGCGACGCGGTGCAGGAGCTCGACGTCGTCGGCCACGGGCTCGAGAGCTGGTACCGCACCACCGACCTCTGGGCCTTCGAGGGGATGGACGGCCGCGACTACGTGGTGACCGGCTCGAAGGTCTCCGGCGGCTACGCCTTCTTCTACGACGTCACCAATCCGGCCGCGATCACCAAGATCGACTCGATCCAGGTCGACGCCCGCACGGTCAACGACGTGAAGGTCTCGCCGGACGGGCGCTACGGCGTGCTCTCGCGCGAAGGCGCCACGAACCGCCGGAACGGGCTCGTCGTCGTCGACCTGTCCACGCCTTCGGAGCCGAAGGTCGCGTCGGTCTACGAGGACGGCATCACCGGCGGCGTGCACAACATGTTCGCCGCGGACGACTACCTGTACGCGCTCTCGGACGGCGACAAGTACGTCATCATCGACATGAGCGACATCTACGCCCCGCGCTACGTCTCGGAGTACAACCACCCGGACAGCCGCGTGCACGACGTCTGGGTGCACGACGGCATCGCCTACTCCTCGGAGTGGGGCACCGGCGTGGTCGTCGTGGACGTCGGCAACGGACGCTGGGGAGGCTCGCCGGAGAACCCGGTATTCGTGACCGCCTTCCCCACGCCGTCGGGTGCCACCCACGCGGCCTTCCCGTACTTCCAGGAATCGACCGGCAAGACGTACCTCTTCCTGGGAGACGAGATCATGCAGCGCCGCGGACTGGCGTGGGCAGGCTATCCGCGGTCGATGGGCTCCTACTCCGACCAGTACGACCCGGCGACCGGCACGGGCGGCATTCCGCTCGTGACCCGCGGCTACATCCAGATCGTCGACTTCACCGATCCGGAGAACCCGGAGATGGTAGCCCGCTACGAGGTCCCCGAGTTCGGCACCCACAACATGTGGGTCGAAGACGACAAGCTGTACCAGGCGTACTACGAAGGCGGCCTGCGCGTGGTCGACGTGAGCGGCGAGCTGATGGGCAACCTGTACACGCAGGGCCGCGAGATCGCGGTCTTCAAGTCGGCCTCGCCGGGCGGGTACACACCCAACGCCACCATGGTCTGGGGCGCTCAGCCCTTCAAGGGCCACGTCTTCTTCGCGGACACCAATTCGGGGCTCTGGTCGGTGCGGCTGCTTCCGAAGACGCGGCCGATCTCTTAGCCCGCGGGTCGATCCGCGAACCGACGGACGAGGCCCGGACATGAGCCGTGGACGGTCGATCCTCGAGAAGGCGCTGGGGACGCTCTTCGGCGCGCTCCTCGGGGTGCTCGTGAGCGCGGCGCTGATCCTGGCCGGCGTCGAGTCCCGAGCCGTGCTCGTGGCGCCACCGATCCTGTGCGGGGCCATCGGCCTCTTCCGCGGCGACCGGGGACTGCTCGCGATCGTTCGGGCAGCCGGCTCCGTGCTGACGGGCCTGCTGCTCTCGGTGGCAGTGGCCGGGCACGCCGAGGCGCAGAGCGCCGCCCAGCTCCCGCTCACGTGGGAGAACATCTTCACCGAGTCGTCGGGTGTGCGGCAGGCGGCGCTCTCGCCCCGCGGCACGACCGTGGCGGTCGTCGCCTCCACGTCGTCGGAGGGATCGGGCATCTTCCTGGTCGACGTCGAAGGCGGAGCGCCGCGGATGGCGGTGGAGGGCGGGTCGTCTCCGGTGTGGCTGCCCGGCGGCAACGAGCTGCTCTTCTCGGCGCAGGGCGATCTCTGGGTCGCCAACATCGGGGGCCGGACGATTCTCCGGCCCGGCCAGGAGCATCCTCGCCTGACACGGGTCACTCGCGACGCGCACGACGAGCGGGCGGCCCGGCCGTCGCCGGACGGACGCACCATCGCCTTCTACTCGGGCCGATCTGGTCATCACGACATCTGGCTCGTCGACGCGGGCGGCACCACGGAGCCGCGCAGGCTCACGCACGAGTCGATGGCGCCCGACGACTTCCGGTTCGCGCCGGCGTGGTCGCCCGACGGGTCGACGATCGCCTACTTCTCGAACAAGGCGGACTACTGGTCGGACGACATCTGGCTGGTCGACGCCGAGTCCGGGGTGGAGCGCCAGCTGAGCCGCGGGCTCATGGCCTCCTCGACGCCGGTCTGGTCTCCCGACGGATCGCGCATCGCGCTCATCGGGACGTCGAAGGGCGAGTACTGGTACGAGGATCTGGCCTACCTGTACGTCCTCGACCCGGAGACCGGGTGGGAGCGGACCGTGGACATGCAGGTCCACGCCACCGACTGGCTCCACAACCTCGACGTCTTCTGGAGTGCCGACGGCAGCGAGCTCTTCTTCCCGTACCTCGAGCGCGCCCGCATGGAGCTCTGGCGCGTGCCGTCGGAGGGTGGAGTGGCCACGCGCATCACGAACATGGGCG
>CALJLC010000063.1 GCA_937982605.1 uncultured Gemmatimonadales bacterium
GCCGTCCACGTGCTCGCGCTCCCACCACGGAGCGCAGAGCCGCACGAGCGCGCGAGCCAGGCGCGGCGGCCGGTCCGACCCCGCCCGGGGGTCGTCGCTTCGAGGCGGCCCCGTCACGAAGCCACCCCGTCCAGCTCGAGCCCATCGACCATGTTCTGAAGCGTGCGCAGCGCCGCGCGCAGCGCCTCCCGGCCGGCCGGCAGCACCCGGTAGTGCTTCTTGGCCCGACCGCCCCGCACCGCCGTCGGCTCGCCGATCCACGCCTCCACGAGGTCGCGGTCCTCGAGGCGCTGCAGCGCCTTGTAGAGCGACCCGATCGAGACGTCACGGCCCGTCCGCTCGGCGATGTCGTCCTTGATCGCGACACCGTACGCCTCCGGGCCGAGCCGGAGGAGCGCGGCGAGGGCGAGGACTTCGAGGTCGCTGACGGGTGCGGTCACGGGCCGGTGGGGTCGGGGTGCCGGCAGGGTCGGCCGGAGTGCCGACCCTTTATGTTCCGACAGAATAGTAATCGCGGAGGCGCCGCGCAACGCGGGCCCGGCGCAACGATGAGCCGCTTCGTCCGGGGATCCTGTGAAGCCAGGTGAACACGATCCTCGATGGACGAGGGAGCAGAGCATGGACCGGAGGCGTTTCGTCCGGGCGGTGACGGGGGGAGGTCTGGCGATGGCCGTGGGGGCCGTGGTCACGCCTCGTCCGGCCCTCGCGGCGCGGGTCGTGGACTCCGGCTCGCCGCGGCTACCGGCTCGTTCCGGCTTCTCCGGTCACCCCGAGCCCCGGCCCGGGATCGACGGCTCGGCCGTGCTCCCCGCCGCCGACGTGCGGCCCGGCGTCGCGGAGCTGTTCGACGGGATCCGCGAGATCCCGCACGTGGCCGACGGCCTCGGCTGTCACTGCGGGTGCGGCGCGATGCCGGAAATGCGCTCGCTGCTGTCGTGCTACGAGGGCGTGGGCATGGCGCAGTTCTGCGTCATCTGCGAGGGCGAGGGGCGGCTGGCGGTCCAGCTCCACGCCGAAGGGAAGTCCCTCGACGAGATCCGGGCCGCCATCGACCGACGGTTCCGGGGCTGAACGCGCCCCGGACCGACCCGCCATCGGAACCCGAACGATCCAGGAGGACCCTCTCATGAGCTTTCGAATCCCCCGTTTCGCCCTCGCGCTGCTCCTGGCCGCGGCCGCGGCCTTCACGGCCCCGCCCGACGCCGCGGCGCAGATCCGCGCGAGCGAGCGCGGCTCGGTGAGCCAGACGCTCGACGGCACGACGATCACGCTCGATTACGCCCGTCCTTCGGCGCGTGGCCGCACGCTCTTCGGGCCCGACGCCGTGGTACCGTGGGACGTCGTCTGGACCCCGGGCGCCAACTGGGCCACGACCCTCGAGGCCGACCGCCCGCTGCGCATCAACGGGGTCGACGTCGCGGCCGGTGCCTACTCGGTGTGGATGACCCCGCACGAGGGCCGCTGGACGATGACGCTGAACGAGGAGACCGAGTACTTCCACTTCCAGAAGCCGGATACGGCGCTCGGGACGTACCAGATCCCGCTCGAGCCCGCCCGGGGCGGTCACGTCGAGATGCTCACCTGGAGCTTCCCGTCGGTCTCGGGTGACGCGGCCGTCCTCGAGATGGCGTGGGGCGACACGCGCGTGCCCATGCAGATCCTCGTCGAGCCGACCGCGGCGGCCGCGCTCGATCCGGAGCTCCGGGCGGAGTACGTCGGCGCGTATGATCTCGAGATCGTGCCCGGCGTCGACTGGCCGCTCGAGGCGGAGATGCTCGTGACGGAGGGCCCCGACGGCGTGCTGCGCGGATGGATGTCGTTCCCGTTCCATCCCGGAGACGAGCTCGACTTCGACATGGTGCCGGCGGGACGCGATCGCTTCCATGCCGGGCTCTACCGTGACGGGAAGCTCTTCAACGTCGAGACCGGCGTCTCCTTCGAGTTCCACCTCGACGACCCGGATGCACCGCTGATCCTGCGGGGCATCGAGGGCTCCCCCTTCGGCGTCGGCGTTCTCCGGGCGGCCACCGGCCGGTAGGGGGCGCGCGGACCCTCCCGGGCGTGGTCCGCCGAGCCCGGGACGACCATGGCCCTCCCCGCCCCGCGGGGAGGGCCTTCTCGTTCGGTTGTGGCCCGGCTCGGGAGGTCCGTAGCTTGGAACAGGACCCTCTCACCGATCCGGCGCGCCCCACTTCGTGACCCAACGCTCCAGCCGAGCCCGTTCCCGCCTTGGCGTCCTGCTCGCGATCGCCGCCGGCGCGATTCCGCTGACGTCGTGCACGCCGACGGACTCGACGGGCACGAGCCTGCCCGGGTCGCTCGCGCTGGTGCCGAGCTTCCAGATCCTCGCCACGGACCTCGGTGCCGAGCCGGTCGACCGGATCGTCATGACCGCGCGCGACGCCGCGAGCTCGGCGGTCGTGGGGTCGGTCGATGCCTCGGTGGACTCCGACGCGCCCTCGTGGTCGCTCGCGCTCGCGGTCGACCTCGGCGGTGCCGCGAGCCGCAGCGTGATCGTCGAGATCGAGCTGTTCGGGGAGGGCGAGGTTCAGTGGAGCGGGCGCCTCGGTCCGATCTCCGTGACCGCGAGCTCGCGCGGGGCGGCGCGGCGGATCGAGGTCTTCCGGGGCCCGCTCA
>CALJLC010000064.1 GCA_937982605.1 uncultured Gemmatimonadales bacterium
CCCCGCCCGACGGGCCCCTCTCGACCGCGCGCTGGGCCAGACCCGCGTCGCGACGTGGTCGTCCGCCGACGCGGCCGGGCGCCCCTTCTCGGTGATCGAGGCCGGGACCGGGGACCTCGACACGAACCTCTTCCGGGGCGTCTTCACGGACCCGACCGTGCTCTTCGGCTCGATCGGTGCCGGACTCGAGCGGACCGACACCCGCGGGCGGGACGCCGATCGCTCCGAGGGCGGAAACCGCACCGGAGGGTGGGTGCGCTATCAGTTCCATGTGGAGGACCTCTTCGCGGCGGGACTGGAGTATCGCAAGTCGACGGCCCAGACCCGCGTCGACCGGTACATCCCGACGGTGCAGCGCTCCGACGTCGTCGCCCGGGCCGGCGTACGCGTCGCCGACGGGGTCACCGTGGAGGCGTACGGCGCGCGCACCGGGTTCGGAGTCGACGGGGACTCCGCGGCGACCGGTTTCGGCGGGACGCGCCGACAGGCCGGTGCGACGCTGGCGGCCCGCCGGGACGGAGGGTGGCTGCGCGCCTCGTATCGCCTCTTCGACGACGAGCTGCCGTCCCGACGCCTCGATGCGGCCGCGGGCTTCTCGATGGCGCGCTGGGGCGGGGCGTCGGCCGCGGTGGCCACCTCGAGCTGGGCGGGCACGGCCACGACGAGCTGGGGCGCCAGGGTCTGGGCGACGCCCGTCCGCTTCGCGACGCTGTTCGGCGCCTACGAGACGGGAACGTACGGCGCGCGAGACCGGCCGGTGTCGGAGCTGGCGATCCCCCCGGCGCCCGCGCCCGCCGGCGACGGTCCCGGTGAACCGCTCTTCACCGAGCGCGAGACGCTCCGGGTCGGGCTTGAGCTCTCGCGCTGGGGGGTCACCGTGGGCGGGGCCGCGCTGTACGCGTGGTCCGACGTGGTGCTGCCCCTGGCCACCCAGCTCGATCTCGGCGCACCGGTCGTGAGCGGTGTGCACCGCAACGGATACGAGGGACGCGCGGTGCTGCCGATGCCGTTCGAGGGGCTGACGCTCGAGGGCTCCTGGGTGTGGTGGGACGAGGAGGGCCCGTACCTGCCGCGGCACACCTACCAGGGCGCGTTCGAGTTCAACCGGGTGTACAAGGAAACCGGAAACCTCGAGTTCTGGGTATCGCTCGGCGTGCGAGGCCACGACCCGATGCTCTCCTTCGTGGCCGACGGCGCGGACGAGCTCGTGGTGGGACCGGGCGGGGGCGGGCTCGCGCGCGTGCCCTTCTACCAGAGCTGGTACGGCCGGCTGCAGATCCGCGTGCTCACGGTCCGGCTGTGGCTCGGCATCGACAACTTCACGCTGAGGCGGGACCTTCGGAGCTATCCGGAGCGGCCGCTCCCGATCACCCGCACGACGTATGCCATCCGATGGGACCTCTGGAACTGATCGACGAGCGATGCATCTCGCCCGGCGGCGTTGCTCCTCGTCGAAGTAGCCACCCGCGCCGGGGCGCGGGTCCCCGTACTCCTTCCTCGTCGCGCCTTGCCGGATCGAGCGCCTCGCCCGTCGACCCGAGGAACCCCACATGATCCGGAGCATGACGGGGTACGGCGACGCGGAGCGGGACTCCGAGGCCGGGCGGCTGCGGCTCGAGGTGAAGACGGTCAACCACCGCTTCTTCAACACGAGCATCAAGACGCCGTCGGGCTTCGATCGCTTCGAGAAGGTGATCGCCGACGCTCTGCGGGCGCACGTGAGCCGGGGACACGTCAACGCCTTCCTCTCGATCGACCGGTCCGCGGCCGCCGCGCGGGAGGCGGCGATGATCGACGTCGAGAAGGCCCGGGCCTACCAGGCGGCGCTCGACCGGCTCAAGGAAGAGCTGAACTTGCCCGGCGAGCCCGAGCTCTCGATGATGGTGCGCTTCTCCGACATCTTCCGCGCCCCGGACGTCGACCGCACCGCAGGCGTCGACGAAGCGCTGATCGCCTCGCTCGCCGACGAAGCCGGCGCGGCGTGTCGCGCCATGCGCGAAGCCGAAGGCCTCCGGCTCTCCGCCGACCTGGAGGAGCGCCTCTCCGCCATCTCCGGGCATCTCGACACCGTGGAGGCGCGCGCCCCGCGCCGGCTCGTGGAGCAGCGTGACAAGCTGCGCGCGGCGGTGCGCGAGCTCGCCGAGCAGGTCGACGTCGACGAGGAGCGCCTGGCCCGCGAGATCGCGTATCTGGCCGAGAAGTGGGACCTCAACGAGGAGGTGGTCCGCTTCCGCTCCCACGTCGAGCTCTTCCGGGAAGCGCTCGGCGCGGACGGCGACGAGGCGGTCGGCAAGCGGCTCTCCTTCCTGGCGCAGGAGATGCACCGGGAGGCCAACACGATCGGTTCCAAGGCGAACGACGCGGAGCTGGCGCAGACCTCCGTCTCGATCAAGGAGGAGCTGGAGCGGATCCGGGAGCAGGTCGAGAACGTCGAATGAGCCGCGGCGCCGTTCCCGTCGTGCTGGCCGCCACCAGCGGCACCGGCAAGACCACGCTCGCGCGACGGCTCGTACAGCGCTCGCCCCGCTACGTCTTCTCCGTCTCCGCCACCACGCGCCCCCCGCGCCCCGGGGAACGGGACGGGGTCGACTACCACTTCCTCTCGGAGCCGGAGTTCATGCGACGCGTGGAGGAGGGAGCCTTCGTCGAGTGGGCACGGGTGCACGACCGGCTCTACGGCACGCCCCGCAAGGAGCTGGAGGCCGCCGCGGCCCGTGGGGAGCACGTCGTGCTCGACATCGACGTTCAGGGGGCTCGCCAGATCCGGGACTCGGTCCCCGACGCGTGCCTCATCTTCGTGCTGCCGCCTTCCGTCGATACATTGATGGCCCGCCTCGAGGGGCGGGGCACGGAGGCGCCCGAGGATGTGGCCCGTCGGCTCCGGTCCGCCCGGGCCGAGCTTCAGGCGGTCCCCGACTTCGACTACGTTGTGGTCAACGACGACCTCGACGACTGCCTGGCCGAGATCCGGGCGATCGTGGAGGAAGGGGTCGCGCCCGAGCCTCCCGAGGTGGACGCCGAGCGCTTCCGCGCAGAGGTCGGGCGGATCCTCCGATCCCGCTTCGGCGAAACGACGCAGGACGACGAACAGGAAGGACGATGAGAGTCTTCACGCCCAACGAGGTCGCGACCGGGACCGAGAGCAAGTACCTCGGCGTTCTGGTGGCGGCCAAATACACCCGCGAGCTCAACTCCCTCCCCCGCGAGGCCATGCCGATCGGCGAGGAGAAGAAGCTCACGACCCGTGCGCTCGAGGCGCTGACCTCCGGGCAGATCGAGTTCCGTCTGGTCAAGCGCCGGCGCCGCGAAGGGCTCTGACACCTCGGCCGGGGGGGCGTCCACGTCGGCGAACGGGTCGATGACCCTGTCGCCGCGGCCGCCCTGGAACGGCAGGCGGGTCGTCCTCGGGGTCACGGGCGGCATCGCCGCCTACAAGTCGATCCAGGTGGCGCGCGATCTCTCCCGCCTGGGCGCCACGGTCGACGTCGTGCTGACGCGCGCCGCGCAGGAGTTCGTGGCGCCGCTCAGCTTCGAGGGGGTGACCGGCCGGCCCGCGCTCACCGACCTCTTCTCGGCCGAAGGGGCGGCGCTGCACATCCGGCTCGGGCGTGACGCGGACGTGGTCTGCGTGGCGCCGGCCACGGCCGACTTCCTCGCGAGGGCCGCGCAGGGCCGTGCCGACGACCTGCTGTGCACGACGCTGCTGGCCACCCGCGCGCCGGTGGTGGTCTGCCCCGCCATGAACGACCGCATGTTCGCCCACCCGCAGGTGCAGGAGAACCTCGCGCACCTCCGCGACGCGCTCGCCTACACGGTGGCCGGCCCCGCCGAGGGCGCGCTCGCGGTCGGGGAAGGGGAAGGCCCCGGTCGCATGATCGAGCCGTGGCAGATCGAGGAGGCGATCGGCAGGGCGCTCGGCACGAGCGACACGCTCCTGAATCGGCACGTGCTGGTCACGGCCGGCCCCACCCGGGAGCCGATCGATCCGGTGCGCTACGTGGGAAACCGGTCCTCCGGCCGGATGGGGTACGCGATCGCCCAGGCCGCGTGGCGCAGGGGGGCCCGCGTCACGCTGGTGAGCGGGCCGTCCTCGCTCGATCCGCCGTTCGGGGTGGAGCACGTCGGGGTCGAGACCGCGCGCGAGATGCACGACGCGGTGGCGGCGCGGATCGGAGACGCGGACGTCTCGGTCTTCGCGGCGGCGGTGGCCGACTTCCGCCCGGCGGATCCGGCCGACCGGAAGATGAAGCGGGCCGAGACCGGCCCCTCCCTCACCGTCCCGCTCGAGGAGAACCCCGACGTGGCGCGCGACACGCGCCAGGCCCGAAAGAGCGGCAGCGTGACCGTCGGCTTCGCGCTCGAGACCGACGACCTCCTGGCCAACGCACGCAGGAAGCTCGAGTCGAAGGGCTTCGACCTGCTCGTGGCCAACGACGCCACCGAGGAGGGCGCCGGCTTCGGGGTCCCGACCAACCGCGTGACGATCCTCTCGCCGGGCGGAGGCGCCGACGCGCTGCCGCTCCAGTCCAAGGAAGAGGTGGCGGAGGCGCTGATGGACCGCATCGAGGCGCTCCTCCGCGATGGGGCGGGGGAGCGCACGTGAGCGAGCGACCCACCCCGGCCGAGGGCGCGCGGCTGCTGCGTCAGCGGGTCGAGATGGGCGCGCGCGAGCTCTTCCTCGACGGGCTGACCCGGGAGGAGGCGATCCGTCTCGCCCGCGCGGCCGCCCACGGGCGAGGTACCCGGCCGGGTCCCGGCCAGGGCGCCGAACCGACGGGTGCGGCTACGCCGCGAACGATCCCGGCGCAGCGCTCCGCCTCCGACGTCGATGCCCCGCGACCCCGCGCGGCCGGAGACCCCACCGCGGCGACGCCGGTAAGCCCACTCGAGCTCCCGGACGACTACGACGCACTCCGCACGCTCGCCCTCG
>CALJLC010000065.1 GCA_937982605.1 uncultured Gemmatimonadales bacterium
GTCCGGCGGCACCACGTAGCCGCCCTCCCCGAGCATCGGCTCGACGAAGACGGCCGCCACGTCCGACGGCGCCACGTGCCGACGGAAGAGGTCCCGGATGGCCGAGAGGCTGTGCTCGACCACGTCCGCCCCGGGGTACGGCGGCCGCGCGGGGTCCGGATAGGGGACGTGGTGGACGCCAGGCAGGAGCGGGCCGACGACTTCCGTTGCACGACCTTGCTCGACGTCAGGCTCATGGCTCCGTACGTGCGGCCGTGGAACGCGCCCCGAAAGGCGATGATGTCGCTCCGCCCGGTCGCGCTCCGCGCGAGCTTGATCGCCCCGTCGACGGCCTCGGCCCCGGAGTTGGTCAGGAAGACACGCTTCGGCTCGCCTCCCGGCGCGGACTCCGCGAGGCGCTCGCAGAGCGCCGCCATCGACGCGTAGTAGAAGTCGGTGCCACACACGTGCAGGAAGCGACCCGCGGCCTCCCGGATCGCGTCGACCACGTGCGGGTGGGCGTGGCCCGTGCCGGTCACGGCGATCCCGGCCATGAAGTCGAGGTAGCGGTTGCCGTCGACGTCCTCGAGCATCGGGCCCGCACCGTGCGAGACCACGAGGGGGTATTCCTTGATGTAGGACGTGGACGTGAAGCGCTCGTCACGCTCGATGACGCGCCGGGCCTCGGGACCGGGGGGCGGCGTCACGATGCGCGGATAGTCGCGCTGTTCTGCGGCTGCGGTCGCGGCGGCTTCCGGCGTCATCACCGCTCGATCTCAGCCTTGGTTTCGGGCACGTCCCCGTGCCGGCGAGCACGGCCGAGGGACCATGGCGACGGCCCGGGGCGCCGGCAAGCGGCGCGATCCTTGCTTAGAATGCTCTGAGGAACGCGCCGGATCGGGGTACGGCGAAGGGCCGTGCGCCGGCCGGATGCCCAACGTTCGGGAGCAGTCCATGATCCGCAGAACGATTCTGGCGGGGCTCGCCGCCCTGGCCACCGCGACGGCCACCGAGGTCTCCGCGCAGGTGACCGTGGAGGCCGAGATCGCCGAAGCCGTCGTCGACATGATGCCCCAGAACCCGTCGACCAGCTTCAGCGCCGACGTCGGGACGGTCGCGTGCTGGACGCGCGTGACCGGCGCGGAAGGGTCGGAGATCCGCCACATCTGGATTCACGGGGAGATGGAGTTCCCCGTGACCCTTTCCGTGAACGGCTCGCCGTGGCGGACCTGGTCGACGAAGACGATTCCGCCGGAGTGGGCTGGCGACTGGCGTGTCGAGATCCGCGACGCGCAGGGCAATCTCCTCGACACGCGCAGCTTCACCGTCGGCGGGTAGGCCGGGGCGGAGCGCGCCGACCTCGAGCCACTAGTCGTCGAGCAGCGCCTCCGCGGGCTGCAGGAACTCCCGCACGAAGCACGGGTCGTTGCGATCGATCCGGAACACCGCCACGCGCACCGGCTCCGCGGTGAGCTCCAGAAAGCGCAGCGCCTCCGGGCACGCGTCCTGGACCGTGGCCGCGTCGCGCGTGATCAGGAAGTTGGGATTCCAGAGCAGAAGCAGGGTGACGTCGTCCTCGAGCACCCGCGTGGACAGGTAGCGGCCCGGCTGCTCGAAGACCGACGGGCCCACGTTCGGCTCGGCCGGCGTCGCGTTGACGCCCTTCCTCCCCGTGTACAGCCAAAGGGCAGACGGGAGGGGGGTCAGCAACCGGTCGTCCGGGCTCGCCCGGGTTCCCACCCAACGACTCGCTGCGATCACGAACTCCGTGTTGTACGGAAGGAACTGGGCCGGATGGGAGTAGATG
This sequence comes from uncultured Gemmatimonadales bacterium, assembly GCA_937982605.1. Taxonomy (GTDB): domain Bacteria; phylum Gemmatimonadota; class Gemmatimonadetes; order Longimicrobiales; family Gaopeijiaceae; genus UBA2589. The sequence continues at coordinate 1,787 of CALJLC010000065.1, forward strand.
GTCGACTCGGTCGGCTCCTCGGTCGCGAGGCCCCGGATCTGCACCTGGCGCCAGCCGATCGTCGCCACCAGTACGGTGAGCAGCACCGCGAGTACGGGAGGAGCGCCGGCGCGGCCGTCGTCGGGGTGCCTCGCAGCGGCCACGGCCTCGACACCGACGGCGGCCACCAGCCCCACGAACGGAAGCAGGGCCAGGACGAAGCGATCCTGGCCGAAGGGCCACACCGCGACCACGCACCCGAGCGCGAGTGTGGTGAAGACCAGGGCCGGTGCCTGTCTGAAGATCCTGACCGCACCGATCGCGAAGCCGACGAGGAGCGCGAGCCAGATCACCGCCCCCACCCAGTCCCACGATGCGAGGTGTGAAGGCAGGACCTGCCAGTAGCTCGTGATCTGCGATATCGGTAGCTCCCGGGCCAGACGGATCGCCGCGGACAGCGAGTCCGGCGCCCAGGCGGCGTACGCGGCCTCGTCGGGCTGCGTGCCGAGCGGTCCGGCCGCCGCACGCGCTCGATGCCACAGCCCCCACGCCAGCAGCGGGGCGACTCCGGCCGCACCGACGAGCGCGGGGCGGCGCCACGCCCGCCGATCCACCCAGACGGCGAGGGCCAACGCCGGGATCAGCACCACCGCCTGGCTCCGGATCAGCGTGGTGACGGCCGCCAGCGCGCCGAGGACGAGGGCCCAACCCCATGCACCACGCACGACCGTCGGGTAGAGCACCAGACACGACGCCCAGCCGAGCATGAACCAGGGCTCGCTCAGGGGCAGGTTGAAGTACTGCACCGACCCCTCGAGGAGGAACGGTCCTGCCACGAGCGTGGCGGCGACCGGCACCCCGAGGCCGAGCCGCGCCCGCCCGATCCACCACAGGAGGCCCGCGGTGGCCGACGTCACGGCGAGGCTCAGCAGGAGCGCGGCGGCGTGCACGAAGGCCAGATCGCGGCGAAGCATCCAGAGCACGGCGTAGACGGCGGGAAGCCCCGGCGGGTACTTGATGTGCACCGGATCACCCACCGCGTAGACCGACCGGTATCCCAGACCGTCCGCCAGGGCCCTGCCCAGCGACAGGTAGATGCCGTCGTCCGAGAAGGCCCCGGCCGCGAGCGCAGGCGCGGTCCGGAGGGCCAGGTAGGCCACGCCCACGACCGCGGCCACCACGAGGCCTTCACGCCATGCGGCCGGCCGGGGCGCGTCGGGGAGCGGGACGTTCAACGGGAGCATCTCCAGGATGACGAGCCGGGGCTCATGGACGCGACCGCCCGAGGACGCGGCGACGAGCCGCGAGAGTACCGGAGACGATCGGGTTCCGTCCAGTGCTCGGGAGCAGGGGACGGCCTCCGCGGCGCCGGGCGAAGCGGTCGAGCCGGCGGGGCCCCTCCCCTCACGCGTCTGGCCGCGGCGCTTCCGTCGGCGTACTCGTTCCCGGGGAAGTCGACGAAGACGCGAGGATCGGGGTGGTGGCATGAGGGTGTTCGTTGCGGGCGCCACCGGCGTCCTGGGCCGACGGCTCGTTCCGCTGCTGGCCCGCACGGGCCACGACGTCCACGGGATGACGCGGACCGACGCCGGGGCGGAGCTCCTCGAGCGCCTCGGCGCCCGACCCGTCGTGGCCGACGCGCTGGACGCGGCGGCGGTCTCACGGGCGGTCGTCGACCGGGGGCCCGACGTCGTCGTGCACCAGCTCACCGCCATCCCGCGGACGCTGGATCCCAAGCGCCTCGATCGGGACTTCGCGCAGACCGACCGGCTGAGGACCGAGGGCACCGACAACCTGCTGGCGGCCGCACGGGAGGCCGGTGTTCGGCGCGTCGTGGCTCAGAGCTACACCGGCTGGCCGTACGCCCGGGTGGGCGACGGGCTGAAGACCGAGGACGACCCGCTCGACGACGACCCGCCGAAGGTCCTCCGCTCCACCCTCGATTCGATCCGCTACCTCGAGCATGCCGTGACCGGCCTTTCCTGGGCCGAGGGGCTCGTCCTCCGCTACGGAGCCTTCTATGGGCCCGGCACGCAGCTCTCGGTCGAGCCACCCGGCGGCATGGTCGAGGCAGTCCTCAGGGGTCGGCTTCCCGTGATCGGGGGCGGAGGGGGCGTGTGGTCGTTCATCCACCTCGACGACGCCGCGCGCCTGGCGGTGGCAGCCGTCGAGCGCGGCCCCCCGGGGCTCTACAACGTCGTGGACGACGACCCCGCGCCGGTGCACGAGTGGCTTCCCGGCCTCGCCGCGGCGGTCGGCGCCAGGCCGCCCGGCGGTGTGCCCCGGTGGCTCGGACGGCTGCTCGCGGGCGAGGCGACGACGATGATGATGACGGAGGTCCGTGGGGTCTCCAACGCGAAGGCCAGGCGGGAGCTCGGCTGGACTCCCGGCTTCGCCAGCTGGCGCGAAGGCTTCGTCGCCGGGCTGGGGGGGTAGGCGGGTGAACGGGTGGTGGCCGCTCGCGCTCCTGGCGCTCGGGGCGTTCACCCCGACCGCGCACGCCCAGGTCCCGTCGCGCTTCGGTGGCCTCTACGCGGGCGTCGAGGGGGGCCCGGTCAGCTACAATACCCGGATCACCTTCGACGGCGTCGACGACCCGGCGGGTCGGGGCGGCGCCGTGTATGGCGTCGCTCTCGGCTATCTGCGTCCGCTGGGCCGCTGGGTACTGGGCCTCGAGACGACGCTCGGCTCGGCCACGGTTCCAGATCCGTACACCTTCGACCCCTCGGTGACGGGCTTCGCGGAGCTGGACCTGCGGCGGGAGAGAGGGGTCAGCCTGGCGGGCCGCGCCGGCCGTGTCGTCGCGGAGCGCCTGCTCGTCCACGGAAGCATCGGCTACGCCCGAGCCACCCAGTCGGTCCGCCTCGACGGCGTGCGGCTCTCGGAATACGGCGGCTCCGGCGACGTGACGTTCGGAACCCTCCTGCTCGGGGCGGGCATCGAGGTGGGGGTCGCCACGAGGCTCGGACTCCGCTTCGACTTCCGGTCACTCGGGGGCCACGACCTGTCGGCGGACGACTTCGGCTCGGTCGTCCCCGACGCCGGGCTCACCTTCCTCGATGTCGAGCCGGGGCAGCACCGCCTGACCTTCGGCGTGCGCTACCGCCTCTGAGCGACGTCGATCCCCCCGCGGGAACGGGCGAGGGCGCCGGGACAGGCTCCCCCTCCCTCCGCCCCGGTCGCGTCGGGCGGGCAGGCGTCCAGCCCGGCCAGGACGGGCTCCGTCAGCGCACGTGCTTGTAGATCAGCCGGAGGAGCTCGTCGTACATCTCCTCGGCGTCCTCCTCACTGCGCTGGACCGCGGCGGCAGCGCAGTGCTTGAGGTGGTTGCGCATGAGCTCGCGTCCCACGCCTCGCAACGCCTCGTGGACGGCGGAGATCTGCGTGAGGATGTCGGCGCAGTAGCGATCCTCTTCGACCATGCGCTGGATGCCGCGCACCTGTCCCTCGATGCGACGGAGTCGCTTGAGGTTCTTGTCCTTGATGTCGGGGTCCACGCCGACCGCGTGGCGAACCCGTGGGTCGTGCTCCACCCCGCACCCACAGGCCACCACGCGGTCGTCGTCCCGGGCGGCGTCGTGCGCCATCCCTCACTCCTCGGTTCAGGCTGCGTCGACGACGATGGTACCGCGCAGCATGTGCATCCCGCACGTGTACTCGAACGTGCCCGCACGCTCTGGCGTCACCTCGACGACCGTGCGCTCGAAGGCCGGAAGGTCGCGCTCGAGGCCGAACTCGGGAATGATCAACTCGGCGGAGCACCCGGACGTCTCCTGGCGGTCGAAGACCAGACGTGCCGGGTGGCCGACCCTCAGGTGCACCTCGGCGGGAGAGTAGCCGCCCTTCACCGTGATGATCCGCTCGTCGCCCGTCCGGGGAGTGGTGTGATCCGTAGACATGGTGGTCTTCCCTTCGGTTGTTTTCGTGATCGTGGTCCTGACGGTCGGCGCCCGCCGCCCGTCGAGGCTCGGGCCGGACGGCCCGAGCGGGGCTCGGCGAAGCCGCAGGGAGTTCCCCACGACGCTCACCGAGCTCAGCGCCATCGCCGCGCTCGCCAGGACCGGCGAGAGCAGGACCCCGAAGGCCGGGTAGAGCACTCCGGCCGCGACGGGGATGCCGACGACGTTGTAGACGAAGGCCCAGAAGAGGTTCTGGCGCATCGTGCGCATGGCGCGCCGAGACAGCTCGATGGACTCGGCGACGCCGGTCAGATCGGCGCGCATGAGGGTGACGTCGCTCGCCTCCACCGCGACGTCGGTCCCGCTGCCGATGGCGATCCCGACGTCCGCACGAGCGAGCGCCGGCGCGTCATTGACGCCGTCGCCGACCATCGCGACCACCCGGCCGGCTTCCTGGAGCCGGCGGATCTCGGCGACCTTGCCCTCCGGGAGGACGCCGGCGACCACGCGGTCGACCCCCGCCTCGGCCGCGATCGCCCGCGCCGTGCGCTCGGCATCGCCGGTGAGCATGACGACTTCGAGCCCCATCTCGCGGAACGACGCGATCGCTGCGCGGGAGCTGTCCCGGATCGGGTCGGCGATCCCGACGAGACCGGCGAGCGATCCGTCGATCGCGACCCATACGGCCGTGCGAGCGGCGCTCGAGAGGCGGTCGGCCGCGGATGACAGATCGTCGATCTTCACGCTGTAGTCGCTCATCATGGTGGCGTTGCCGATGACGACTGCGTGACCGTCGACGATCCCGACGACGCCCTTCCCCGTCACCGAGTCGAAGACCTCGACCGGCCGGAGCGCGATCCCGCGTGCCTCGGCAAAGGCGACGACCGCTTCCGCGAGCGGGTGCTCGGAGACCGCCTCGAGGGAGGCGGACAGGGCGAGCAGCTCGTCCTCATCCGAGCCGACGGCAAGCAGATCCGTGACGGTCGGCGAGCCCTCGGTGATCGTTCCGGTCTTGTCGAGCACGACCGTGTCGACGTCGCCGGCACGCTGCAGCGCCTCGCCTCCCTT
>CALJLC010000066.1 GCA_937982605.1 uncultured Gemmatimonadales bacterium
CAGAGGGCGTCCACCGATGCGTCGAGGGCCTCGACCGACGCCTCGCCCGCCCCGTACGAGCTGAATCCGTCGATGAGGCCGGTGACCGTGAAGGCGGTCTGGTCGACCCGGCTCCCTTCGATCAGAGCCGGGCTCCCGGACGTGTACTCGTGAAGCCGCAGCGCCTCGACCGCCACGCCCGTGGCGAGCAGCACGGGATCGAATTCGATCGTGAGCTCGACCGGTACACCGAAGTCGAGCCCGTCGGGCTCGAACTCGAAGACGGCACCTTCGACGGCCCCGTCGAGGCCGGTCGTTTCCACCAGCGTGACCGAGATGGGGGTCTCGGCGGTCAGCGCCCCCGCGGCTACGTCGAGCCGGACCGCACCGTCGAGCAGGACTGCCGTGGAGCCCGCCGCGCCGACGAGGACGGTGTCCGCCGTCACCGCGGGTGGTTCCGGCTCCATCGGCACGGGGCCGTCTCCGCCGCACCCGCCCGACGCGAGCCAACCGACGAGCAGAATCCTCCATGGGCTCTTCGAGCTCATTCTCGCCACCTCCTTGTAGTCCTGCCTCGTTGAAGTCCTCCACCCTCCGTCGAAACAAGGCGGGAAGCACACGTCCGACCGGCTCATCCGACCGTTTGCCGTGGCGGCCGGGCGTCGTCTACGTTCGATCGGGGAGCCGCGTATGAGCGACAGCCGGAAGCCGGAAATCACGGAGCTGCTCAAGGCGCACGCCGCCGGAGCGGACGCCGCGTTCGACGACGTCATCCCGCTCCTGTACGAGGAGCTTCGCGGGCTGGCGGCCGCGCAGCTCGCGCGCGGGCGCGCGGGGCCCACCCTGGGCGCGCCCGCGCTCGTCCACGAGGCGTATCTACGACTCGTCGAGATCCGCGAGGTCTCGTGGTCGGACCGCGTGCACTTCTTCGCGGTCGCGGCCACCACCATGCGGCGCGTCCTCGTGGACCACGCTCGCGCCCGCGGCGCGGCGAAGCGCGGCGCCGGCGCGGTGCACGTTTCCGTCACGGAGGCGCTGGACATCGGCACGGTCCCCACGGACGGGATCCTCGACCTGGACCGCCTCCTGACGGCGCTCGCGGAGCACAACCCGAGACAGGCGAGCGTCGTCGAGTGCCGGGTGTTCGCGGGGCTGACGATCGAGGAGACCGCGGCCGCCCTCGGAAGCTCACCCGCCACGGTGAAGCGTGACTGGGCGTTCGCGCGGGCGTGGCTCAACCGGGCTCTGTCCGACCTCGAGCCGAGCGACGGAGCCGCCCGATGAGCCATCGACCGGAGCTCCGGGCAGTCGAAGAGCTGTTCGCGGCGGCCCTCGAGGCCACCGGACCCCAGAGGGCGGCGCTCCTGGAATCCGGCGCCCACCATCCGGCTCTCGTTGCCGAGGTCCGCGCCCTGCTGGCCGCGCACGACGCCGAGGGCCCGCTCGACCGGTTGGCGTCGCAGTTGACCGTGAAGCCCGAAACGGTCCCGGAGGGAGAGGAGCTCGCAGACGGTGCGCTCGTCGGTCCGTACCGGGTCGAGCGACCCATCGCGCGGGGCGGCATGGGCGCCGTATATCTGGTCAGACGCGCGGACGGCGATATCGACTACGACGTGGCGCTCAAGGTGCTCCGCGCGGACCTCGACACCCCCTCATGGCACCGCCGTTTTCTGGCCGAGCGTCAAGTCCTGGCCCGGATCGGCCACCGAGGGATCGCCCGCCTCATCGACGCGGGTACGCTCCCGGACGGGCGGCCGTGGTTCGCCATGGAGTACGTCGAAGGCCGGCCCATCGTCGAATACTGCGAGCGCGCGGCGCTCAGGATCCCCGACCGCATCGAGCTCTTCAGTGAGGTCTGCGACGCCGTCGCGCACGCCCACCGCCACCTGGTCGTCCACCGCGACATCAAGCCGGCCAATGTCCTGGTCACGGACTCCGGGGAGGTGAAGCTGCTCGACTTCGGGATCGCGAAGCTGCTGGAGGGCGCTGCCGACGAGGACGCGAGCGCGCACACGAAGGTGGGGTTGCGCCTCATGACCCCCGACTACGCGGCGCCCGAGCAGCTCCGCGGTGAACCGGTGACGACCGCCACCGACGTGTACCAGCTCGGCCGGCTCCTCCAGGTCGTCCTCACGGGCTCGCTCCCCGGCGCGGGCGATCCGTCCGATTCGGGTGAGCCGACGCCGGGCGTGCACGACGCTGGTCGAGCGAAGCTCCGCCGGGATCTGCGCGCGATCGTGGACGAGGCGACCGCCCCCGAGCCGGGACGCCGCTACGCATCGGTCGACCAGCTCACCGAGGATCTGCGCCGGTATCTGGACGGAATGCCCGTGCGCGCGCGCTCGGGCCGGGCCGGGTATCGCGTGGCCAAGTTCGTGCGGCGAAACGCGGTCCGCGTCACGGCCGCCGCCGCGGTTGCCGCCATGCTCGTGGTGGTCGCGGTCGTCTCCACGGTGCAGGCACGACGCACCGCGCTCGAGCGCGATCGAGCCAACGAGGTCGCGGCGCTGCTGCTGGACGTCTTCGAGTCCGCCGGGCCGGACGTGGCCCGCGGTGACCCACCCGACGCTCTCGAGCTCCTCGAGGTCGGTGCGGAACGGGCCCGGGCCGCGGCACCCGAAGACCCGGAACTCGCCGCCGTCCTCTTCGGGCTCCTCGCCGACGTGCACGACCAGCTGGGTCGCTACGCCGACGCCGCGGAGCTCGGCGAGCGCTCGCTCGAAGCGTGGCGGCGCACCGCAGGTGAGCACGATCCCCGAGCGGTGGAGCGGACCGCGCTCATCGCGGCGGCGATCGCTCTGCACGGGGACCCGGACTCGGCGGAGGTCGTCGCCCGAAGCGCGCTCGAGCGAGCGCCCTGGCGCGACGGCCCGCGGGCGCGCGTCCGTGCGCACGCGCTCCAGACGGTGGCCTTCGCCCATCAGATGCGCGGGGACGCGACCTCCGCGGCCGATCTGCTCGACTCCGCCCTGACGCTCTACCGCGCGACCCCCGGCGACACCGCGAGGGAGCAGCTGGCGTCGGCGCTCGTGAACCGGGCGTGGCTGCACACGAACGCGGGCCGACCCGAGGTCGGCGTTCGGCTCATGGAGGAGTCCGTCGAGATCCGCCGCGAGCTGCTCGACCCGACTCACCCGTCGACGATCAACAGCCTGAGCGCGCTCGCGTTGATGCGCGCGCGGGCGGGAGACGTCGAGGGTGCGCTGCCGCTGATGCGGGAGGTCGTCGACCGATCGAGCGCGTACTTCGGCCGGGGGCATCCGTCGCTCACCGGCGCCCTCTCGTCGTACGGCTATCTGCTCCGCCTCAACGGAGACATCGAAGCGGCGGAAGCCGCCTACCGCGAGGCGCTCGGGATGATCGAGGACGACCCGTCGGGGCCATCGCGATGGAGTGCCCAGCCGAACAACGAGCTCGGACTGCTGCTTCTCCACGAGCGCGGACACGCCGCCGAGTCGGCGAACCACTTCCGGCTCGCGATGGAGGCGTACGCGACCCTGCGGGGTCCCGACGATCCGTGGACCGCGGTCGCGCGTGGGAACATGGCCAGCGCTCTTCTGCCGGCCGGCCGACCCGAGGAGGCCGCCCGGGCGGCCGAAGCGGCCGCTGCGGCTCTCGACGTCGATGGAAGCAGGGCCTATCTCGGCCCGGTTCTGGTCACCCGCGGCCTCGCGCTTCACCTCCTCGGACGCCGTGCCGACGCGATCCCGGTGCTGCGGCGCGCGTCCGAGCTCGAGCACGCCACCGAGGATCCGCTACGAATCGCGCGTGCCGACGCAGCGCTCGGGCTGGTGCTCGTTGCGCACGAGACGCCGGAGGGCCTCGAGCTCCTGCGGCGTGCCGCGCCGGTCCTCGAGGACCGCGGCAGTGCCCACGAGCCGCTGCGCGACCGGGTACGCGTTGCGCTGGCGAGCCGCTGACTCGAGCCGAAGCCGGGGTCGATCGGGGTGCCGACGGACCCCGTCAGTTCCGGACGACCGGCCCCCGATCGCCTCGCGCTTCGCCCCCGCCGTAACCGGAGAGCGGCCCCTCGGCACGGCCGAGCGCCGGCGGCGTGACCACGCCCGTGAGCTCGAACTGCTCGGTCGCGACGACGTTGCCCGAGAGGACGGCGTCCACGGTCCAGATACCCGGCCAGGATGCGAGCGCCGACCGATCCCACCACGCCCACCACCAGCTCATCGAGTAGAAGCGATCGAGCTGGAGGTCCACCGTGCCGTGCAGCGTGCCATCGGGTCGGGTGAAGCGGAACTCCAGCGGCTCGACGCCGGTGTTGTGGAAGTGCACCCACATCGTCACGCGCGGGTCGTCGGCCTCGACCCGGTCGACACGTGGCGGCGGGTCCTTCACGAGATCCAGCGTCATGTTCAGGTCGGAGACCCCGCTCGCGATGAAGTGGAAGTCGTCCTGGTAGGGGAGCGGAGCCCGGAAGTACTCGCGGTCCGAGCTGCAATCTCCCGAGTACGGATCGATGACGATGCCCTGCTGCCGCAACTCGAGGTGCAGGTGGGGCATGTCCGACCGGCCGGAGCTCCCCACTTCCCCGAGCTTCGTGCCGGCGGTGACCGTCTGCCCCACGGTCACCGCGACGGATCCGGACTTGAGGTGCCCGTAGATCGACTCGAGCTGACCGTCGTGGTCGATGACCACCACGTTCCACTCCGCGTCGGACCAGGCCTTGTTCCGGTCGAACTCGCCGTCGTTCGTGGCCACGACCGTCCCCGGCGCCACGGCCAGGACGTCGATGCCCGCGTCCATCGTGGCGAAGTCCGGAAGGACGATGTCGACCCCGAGGTGCCCGTCGTAGCTCTTGGGTCCGCAGGCGTAGTCCTGGATCGACGGGCTCGGGTCCTGATCGACGTAGTTGGTGTAGAAGAAGTCCTCGTTGAGGACTCCGGCGAGCGACTCCTCGAGGCCCGTCACGGTCACCGTGGCGCTCGCCTGCGCCGTTCCGGAGGTGGCGGTGATCTCGGCCGTCCCGTGGCCGTAGCCGGTGACGCCCCCCGACGCGCTCACCCGCGCGACGTCTTCGTTCGACGAGCTCCACGTGACCGTGGCGTTCACCACCGCTCCCTCGGAGTCCCGGGCCGTCACCTGGAGGGTCTGCCGCGCGCCGACGTACACCCCGAAGTCGGTCACGTCGAGCGAGAGCGAGGCCGCCTCGACCGGCTCGGTGTCCGTGGGTCCCTCGTTGCCACAGGCACCGATCACGAGGCCGAAGAGGAGCAGAGCGGCGAGCCGACCGCGGGTCGGTGCCGCCGACTGCCAACAGGTGGAGCACTCCATCTTCCATCCCCCGTCCGAGGTGGGAGCCTGGGGAGGAAGCTATCCGCGGGCCGCCGGCAGTGGCAACGCGCCCGAGCGCGGCGCCGCCTTGTCAGGAATCCCGTCGGTAGTCGGAGGACGGCGTCGCGCCGTTCCCCGGGAAGGATCGGATGCGAAGCATCCGAGCGCAGCGTCCCCCTGTCAGGAATCCCGTCGGTAGTCGGAGGACTGCGTCACGCCGTTCCGAGGAAGGATCGGATGCGAAGCATCCGAGCGCAGCGTCCTGACTCGGAACGGCGTGACGCCGTCTTCCACCTACCCGTTATTCCAACCCGAGGATGTCGCTGTCGATCCCGAGGCCCGGCACCAGCTCGCCGGGCTCGGTCAGCGGAATGATCTCCTCGTCGTAGTACGACTGCTCGACCATGAACTCGACGTCGGAGTACCGGTGGATACCGGTACCGGCCGGGATCAGGTGGCCGATGATGATGTTCTCCTTCAGGCCCTTCAGCTCGTCCTTCGCGCCGCGGACGGCCGCGTCGGTGAGCACCCGGGTCGTCTCCTGGAAGGACGCCGCCGAGATGAACGACTCGGTGGTGAGGCTCGCCTTCGTGATCCCGAGCAGCAGCGGCTCGCTACGCGCGGGCTTCCTGCCCTCCGCGATCGCGGCGCCGTTGACCGCCCGGAACTCGGTGCGATCCACGTTCTCGCCTTCCAGCAGCTCGGTGTCCCCGGAGTCGGTGACCCGGACCTTCTGGAGCATCTGGCGCACGATCACGCCGATGTGCTTGTCGTTGATCTTCACGCCCTGGAGGCGGTAGACCTCCTGGATCTCGTTGAGGAGGTACTCCTGCACGGCCCTGGGCCCCTTGATCGCCAGGATGTCGTGCGGGTTCACCGGTCCCTCGGAGATGCGGTCACCGGCCCGGACGATGTCGCCCGTGTGGACGCGCATGTGCTTACCGACCGGGACGTCGTAGGTCCGCTGCTCACCCTGCTCGGGCGTGACGTGGACCTGCCGCTTGCCGCGCTTGATGTCGCCGAAGCTGATGAGCCCGTCGATTTCGGTGATGACCGCCGGATCCTTCGGGCGGCGCGCCTCGAAGAGCTCCGCCACGCGCGGCAGACCGCCCGTGATGTCGCGGGTCTTGTACACCTCGCGGCTGATCTTCGCGATCGTGTCGCCGAGCTCGACCTCGTCGCCGTCGCGCACGGTGAGCTGCGCGCCCACCGGCACGATGAACTCGCGGAGCTTCTCGCGCTTCTTCGTGTTCTTCCGGATGATGATCGTCGGGTGGAGCTTCTTGTCCCGGTCCTCGATGATCACCATCTGACGGCGGCCGGTCGACTCGTCGAGCTCCTCCCGCATCGTCTGATCCTCGACGATGTCCTGGAAGTCGATCACGCCCTTGGAGTCGGCGACCATCGGCTCGGAGTACGGGTCCCAGCTGAAGAGCAGGTCGCCCGACTCGATCTCCTGGCCTTCCTCGACCGCGATCGTGGCGCCGTACGGCACCGCGAGGCGGCTCCGCACCGCACCACCGTCCTTCGTCTTGAGGAGGATCTCACCTTCTCGGGACGTCACGATGCGGGTCTCGTCCGGCGTCTCGACGATCGTGACACGGTCGAGCCCCACCACGCCGTCGATCTTCGACTTGCGCTGGGTCTGCGCGGCAATACGGGAAGCCGTACCACCGATGTGGAAGGTCCGCAGCGTGAGCTGCGTGCCCGGCTCACCGATCGACTGCGCGGCCAGGATCCCGACGGCCTCGCCGGTGTCGACCATCTGCATCGTGGCCAGGTTGCGGCCGTAGCACATCTGACAGAGGCCACGCTTGGCCTCGCAGGTGAGGACCGAGCGGATCCGGACCATCTGCAGACCCGCGTCCTCGATCGCGTCGGCCTGATCCTCCTCGATGAGTGAGCCGGCCTCGACCAGCTGCTCCCCGTCGATCGGGTCGAAGACGTCGTCGAGCGCGACGTTGCCGACGATGCGATCCGCGAGCGGCTCGATGATGTCCTCGCCTTCCTTCAGCGCGGTCATCTCGAGGCCCAGGATCGTGCCGCAGTCCCGCTCGGTGATCGTCATGTCCTGCGCGACGTCGACGAGGCGACGGGTCAGGTATCCCGCGTCCGCCGTCTTGAGCGCCGTGTCGGCCAGACCCTTCCGCGCGCCGTGGGTGGAGATGAAGTACTCCACCACCGTCAGGCCCTCGCGGAAGTTCGACTTGATCGGGCTCTCGATGATCTCGCCGATGCCGCCGGTGATCTTCTTCTGCGGCTTGGCCATGAGGCCGCGCATGCCGGCGAGCTGGCGCATCTGGTCGCGGTTACCACGCGCGCCCGAGGTCATCATCATGTAGACCGGGTTGAAGCCGTCGTGAGACTGCTCCAGGTGGCGCACCATGGCGTCCGCGACGTCGTTGTTCGCGTGCGTCCAGGTGTCGATGACCTTGTTGTACCGCTCGCCGTTGGAGATGAAGCCGCTGGCGTACGCCTTCTGGAAGCGCGTCACCTGCTCGTCGGCTTCCTTCAGGATCTCGGCCTTCTCGACCGGGACCTCGAGGTCCTCGATGCCGACGCTCACGCCGCCCATGGTGGCGTAGCGGAAGCCGAAGTCCTTGATGGCGTCGAGGAACTCCGTCGTGCGGCCGAGGCCGGTCACGGTGAAGCACTCGAAGACCAGGTCCCCGAGCTCACGCTTTCCGAAGGTCTTGTTCAGGAAGCCCAGCTCGTCGGGAATGATCGAGTTGAAGAGCACGCGACCCGCGGTCGTGCGCTCCCAGCGTCCCTCTTTCATCTCCCGGCCGCCGAAGTCCTTCGACACCCAGTACCAGACCGGGGAGTTGAAGACCACCCGGTCCTGGGCGAGCGCCATCTCGACCTCGCCGTAGCTCGAATAGCGCGGAGCGCTGGCGTAGATCTCGTTGAGCTCCTCGTCCGCCTTCTCACGGCGCGACTTGCCGATCTTCGAGTCGCTCCAGACCCGCTCGAGCTCGCTGATGCGCAGGCCGGGGTTGGTCAGGTAGTACGACCCGATGACCATGTCCTGCGTCGGCGCGGCCACCGGACGGCCGTTGGACGGCAGGAGGATGTTGTTCGACGACAGCATGAGGACACGCGCTTCGAGCTGTGCCTCGAACGAGAGCGGCAGATGCACGGCCATCTGGTCGCCGTCGAAGTCCGCGTTGAACGCGGCGCACGCCAGCGGGTGCAGCCGGATCGCCTTACCCTCGACGAGCACGGGCTCGAAGGCCTGGATGCCCAGACGGTGCAGCGTCGGCGCCCGGTTCAGCAGAACCGGGTGGTCCTTGATGATGTCTTCGAGGACCTCGTACACCTTCGGATCGTTCTTCTCGACGATCTTCTTGGCGCGCTTCACCGTCTCGGCTTCGCCGCGCTTCTCGAGCTCGTGGATGATGAACGGCTTGAAGAGCTCGACGGCCATCGCCTTGGGCAGACCGCACTGGTGCAGCTTGAGCTCCGGACCGACCACGATGACCGAACGGCCGGAGTAGTCCACCCGCTTTCCGAGCAGGTTCTGCCGGAAGCGGCCCTGCTTGCCCTTGAGCATGTCCGACAGCGACTTGAGCGGACGCTTGCCGCGCCCGCGGATCGCCTTGGAGCGACGCCCGTTGTCGAAGAGCGCGTCGACCGCCTCCTGCAGCATGCGCTTCTCGTTGCGGAGGATGACCTCCGGCGCGCGCATGTCGATGAGCTTCTTGAGGCGGTTGTTGCGGTTGATCACCCGGCGGTAGAGGTCGTTCAGGTCCGACGTGGCGAAACGGCCGCCGTCGAGCGGCACGAGCGGACGCAGATCCGGCGGAATCACCGGAATCACGTCCAGAATCATCCACTCGGGCTTGTTGCGCGTATCCGGGGTGTCGCCCGAGGTCCGCAGCGCGTCGACGACCTTGAGCCGCTTGAGCTTCTTCTTCTTGCGGTGCTGCGACGTCTCCGTCGCGATCTCGTGGCGCAGCCACTCGGCCAGCCGGTCGAGCCCGCGGCCGTCCGCGTTGCGGTCCTTGATCTTCTTCTTCTCGGGGTTGTCGAGGAGCCGCAGCAGCGTGCGCGCGGCCTCCGCCCCGATCTCGGCCTTGAACTCCTCGTCGCCCTCCTCGCGAGCCTTCACGCGGAGGTCGTAGTACTCGTCCTCGTCGAGGAGCTGCTGGAACTCGACCTCCTGCTTGCCCGGATTCGTGACGACGTATGCCGCGTAGTAGATGACCTTCTCGAGGTCACGCAGCGTCATGCCGAGCAGGTACCCGAGCTGGCTCGGGAGCGTCTTGAAGAACCAGATGTGCGCGACCGGCACGGCGAGCTCGATGTGGCCCATGCGCTCGCGCCGGACCTTCGAGAGCGTGACCTCCACGCCGCAGCGGTCACAGACGTGACCGCGGAAGCGGATGCGCTTGAACTTCCCGCAGTGGCACTCCCAGTCCTTCACCGGACCGAAGATGCGCTCGCAGAACAGACCGTCCCGCTCCGGCTTGAACGATCGATAGTTGATCGTCTCCGGCTTGATGACCTCGCCGAACGACCACGAGCGGATCTCGTCGGGCGAGGCGAGCCTCACCTGGATGAACTCGAAGTCGGCCGACCGCTGGTCGCGGGTCCTGGGGAAATCGATCATTTACTCTTCCTCCCCGAGCGTAACGCTCAGGCCCAATGCCTGGAGTTCTTTGACGAGCACGTTGAACGACTCCGGGATGCCCGGCTTCGGCAGGTTGTCGCCCTTCACGATCGCCTCGTAGACCTTCGAGCGACCCTGCACGTCGTCGGACTTCACGGTGAGAATCTCCTGCAGCGTGTGCGCGGCGCCGTACGCCTCGAGCGCCCACACCTCCATCTCACCGAAGCGCTGCCCGCCGAACTGCGCCTTACCGGCCAGCGGCTGCTGCGTGACCAGCGAGTACGGTCCGATCGAGCGCGCGTGGATCTTGTCGTCCACGAGGTGGCTCAGCTTGAGCATGTAGATCGCGCCGACCGTGACCGGGAAGTCGAACCTCCGGCCACTGCGTCCGTCGCGGAGCCAGATCTTGCCGTTCGGCAGGATCTCGGCGTGCTCGAGCAGCTCGATGACCGCGTCGTCCAGGCCGGACTTCACGGTCGAGCGTCCCTTGAGCTTCTGGATCGCCGGGAAGAGGTCGGACATCTTCTCGCCCTTCCGCTCCGAGATCTCCTCGGCCGCGTCGAGCAGGAAGTCGACCACCCGCCCGAAGAACGCTTCCTCGGACTTGCTCAGCTTGACGTTGAGGTACGCGTCGAGCGACTGCACGATGCCGTGCGAGCGCACGACCGGGCCCGAGCCGTTGCCGTTCTCGTCGGTCACGTTCATGACCACCGGCAGCTTGCCCGCAATTCCGACCATCGCCTCGATGTCCTCGAGGACCGTCGGGGAGTCGGCGCGCAGATTGAGCGCCGCGTCGACCCACTTCAGGCCGGCGAGCTTCAGCAGCACGCCGACCTCGTTCTCCGTGGCGCCCTGGAAGACCGGGGTCTTCGCCTCGAAGCCGAGGACGCGCCCCGCCCACCCGAGGTGGGTCTCGAGGATCTGCCCCACGTTCATGCGGGACGGCACGCCGAGCGGGTTGAGCACGATCTCCACCGGCGTTCCGTCGGGGAGGAACGGCATCTCCTCCTCGGGGACGATCCGGGCGATGATGCCCTTGTTCCCGTGGCGGCCGGCCATCTTGTCGCCGA
>CALJLC010000067.1 GCA_937982605.1 uncultured Gemmatimonadales bacterium
CTGGCGGCCGGCTGCACCCCGGAGCCGGCGGACGCGGGTCAGGTCGTCACCGCCGAGCCGCCGGGCGCGGCGGCCGGGGTCGCGCCCGCACCCGCCCGGTCCGCGACGCAGGAGCTCGACGAGAGTCGCGCCACCGCGATCGTGCGCGCGACCTCCCGGGTGGCGCCCGCGGTGGTGAGCGTGAACGTGATCCGAACCTCCGCGGTCCGGCCCCGCACGCTCTGGGAGAGCCTCTACCTGCCTCCCGGCGCCCAGCGACGCAGCGCGGGCTTCGGTTCGGGCGTGATCGTGAGCGAGGACGGGATCGTCATCACCAACGACCACGTCATCAGCGGCGCCTCGCGCATCCAGGTGACGCTGCCGGGTGGTCGCGACGCGGACGCCGAGCTGGTCGGAACCGACCCGATCGCGGACATCGCCGTGCTGCGCATCGACGTGGACGACGTTCCCGTGGCGCCGGTCGGCACCGCAGAGGGGCTCATGATCGGCGAGTGGGCCATCGCCATCGGCAACCCGCTCGGCAACTACGTCGGCGACTCGGAGCCGACGGTCACCGCCGGCGTCGTCTCGGCCGTGAACCGCAACATCGCCCCCTCCTCGGACCAGGAGGGCTTCTACTTCGGGATGATCCAGACGGATGCCGCCATCAACCCCGGCAACTCGGGAGGCGCGCTGGTCAACGCCGCCGGAGAGGTGATCGGCATCAACGCCTCGATCATCTCGCGCAGCGGCGGCAGCGAGGGGCTCGGCTTCGCGATCCCGATCGATCGGGCGCTCCAGATCGCGGACGACTTCCTCCGCTACGGCGAGGTCCGTCGCGCCTTCCTCGGCCTCGAGGTCGAGCCGGTCGAGGCCGACGAGTGGGGGCGCACCCGAGGCGTGCGCGTGAGTCGGGTGGCGGCCGGCTCTCCGGCCGACGCGGCGGCGCTCCGACCCGGCGATCGGCTCCTGAGCGCCGGCGGGCGCGCCCTGACCGGCCCGCTCGACTGGGAGGGCGTCCTCCTGGACCTGCGCGCGGGGGACCGGCTCGAGATCGACATCGATGGCCAGCCGCGTGCGGTCGCCCTGGAGGCGACGCCCTTCCCCTCGGTCACGGCTGCGCGCGTGACGCTCTTCCGGGACATCCAGCTGATCACGGTGACACCGCAGATCCAGCTCGAGCGTGGGCTCGCCAGCGAGGACGGCGCGCTCGTCGACCGGATCAGCCCCGAGCTCGCCCGCCAGACGGGCCTGCGCCGAGGAGACGTGATCCTGCAGATGAACCGGACCCGCGTGCGCACGGCGGACGACGCCGCGGCGTTCTTCGACGCGCTGCCCCGGGGCCAGCAGGGCCGCATCGTCCTGTACCTCGAGCGCGACGGCAACTACGGCACCACCAACCTCTACTGGAGAGGGAGTTGAGCGCTCGCGACCCACTCGAAACGTACGTCCACCCGCTGACGGACCGGTACGCCTCCCGCGAGATGCAGCGCATCTTCGCGCCGCGGCACCGCTTCGGGACATGGCGACGTCTGTGGATCGCGCTCGCCGAATCGGAGGCCGAGCTCGGCGTCGAGATCTCCGACGAGGCGCTCGAGCAGATGCGATCCGCGGTCGACGAGCTCGACCTCGAGAGGGCGGCCGAGTACGAGAAGCGCTTCCGCCACGACGTCATGGCGCACGTGCACCTCTTCGGCGACGACGCGCCGGCGGCGCGGGGGATCATCCACCTCGGAGCGACCAGCGCCTTCATCGGGGACAACACCGACCTGATCCTGCACCGGGAGGCGCTCGAGCTCGTTCGCGCCCGGGTCACACGCTGCGTCGAAGCGCTCGCCGCGTTCGCCAGGGAGCACGCCGATCTGCCCACGCTCGGTTACACGCACTTCCAGCCGGCCCAGCCCACGACCGTCGGCAAGCGCGCCACGCTCTGGGTCCAGGACCTCCTGCTCGACCTCGAGGAGCTCGACCACCGCATCGCGACGCTCCGTTTCCGGGGCGTGCGGGGCACCACGGGGACGCAGGCGTCGTTCCTCGAGCTCTTCGACGGCGCGCACGACAAGGTCGACGCGCTCGACCTCGCGGTGGGGCGGCGCATGGGCTTCGAGTCCACCTATCCGGTGAGCGGGCAGACGTACACCCGCAAGGTCGACTACGCGGTCCTCGCCACCCTCGCCGGGGCGGCCGCCAGCGTCTCGAAGATCGGGCACGACCTGCGCATCCTCGCGCACCTGCGCGAGGTCGAGGAACCGTTCGAGTCCGAGCAGATCGGCTCCTCCGCCATGCCGTACAAGCGCAACCCGATGCGCGCCGAGCGCATGTGCGCGCTCTCCCGTCACGTGATCGTCCTCTCGCAGGACGCGGCCTTCACGGCCGCCACGCAATGGCTCGAGCGCACGCTGGACGACTCGGCCAACCGCCGGGTCTCGATTCCGGACGCGTTCCTGGCGCTCGACGGCTGCCTCGTGCTGCTCGAGAACGTGGCTCGAGGCCTCATCGTGAATCCGGAGGTCGTGCGGCGGAATCTGGCCGAGCACCTTCCGTTCATGGCCACAGAGACGATCTTGATGCACGCCGTCTCGCGCGGCGGTGATCGCCAGGAGCTGCACGAGCGCATCCGGCAGCACTCGATGGCCGCGGCGCGACGCATGAAGGACGAGGGAGCGGATGCCGATCTGCTGGAGCGCATCGCCGACGACGACGCCTTCGGGCTCGCCGCGGGCGAGCTCGCGGAAATGGTCGATCCCGCCCGGTTCGTGGGCCGGGCTCCCGCGCAGGTCCGCCGCTTCCTCGAGCGCGACGTCGAACCCGCCCTGGAACGCCAGCGCGGACAGACCCTGAACCTGGATGCCCCCGAACTCCATGTCTGACGCCTCCACCGTCCACAGCTCCGACCTCGACCTCGACCTCCTGCACCGCGGCAAGGTCCGTGACGTCTACGCGGTCGACGCCGACACGCTTCTCATGGTCGCCTCCGACCGGGTGAGCGCGTTCGACGTCGTGCTGCCGCAGCCGATCCCCCACAAGGGCGAGGTGCTCACCCTCGTCACCGCCTGGTGGCTCGAGCAGCTCGAAGACTAGCTCGCGCACCACCTCATCGCGGTCGACCCGGACCGGATCGTCGCGCGCTACCCGAAGCTCGAGGCGAGCCGCGACGTCTGGGCACGCCGCGCGATGCTGGTCCACCGGACCGATCCCGTGCTCGTCGAGTGTGTCGTGCGCGGCTACATCTCGGGCTCGGCGTGGAAGGAATACCGGAAGAGCGGGACGCTGGCCGGCGAGCCGCTCCCGGAGGGGCTGCAGGAAAGCCAGCGGCTCGATCCCGCCATCTTCTCCCCGGCCACGAAGGCGCAGCAGGGCGAGCACGACGAGAACATCACCTTCGGCCAGATGAAGGAGATCCTCGGCGACGAGCTCTCCGAGCGGCTCCGGGACCTCTCGATGCGGGTGTACGGCTACGGCCGGGACGTCGCCGAGAAGAGCGACATCATCCTGGCCGACACGAAGTTCGAGTTCGGCCACAAGGACGGCGAGCTCATGATCATCGACGAGGTGCTCACGCCCGACTCGTCCCGCTTCTGGCCGAAGGAGAGCTACGGAATCGGCCGCGGGCAGCCGTCGCTGGACAAGCAGCCGATCCGCGACTGGCTCGAGACGCTCGACTGGGACAAGTCGCCGCCCCCGCCGGATCTGCCGGACGAGGTCGTCCACGCCGCCTCCGAGCGGTACAAGGAGGTCTTCCAGCGGCTCACCGGGACGGCGCTGGCCGACTACCGGCCTCCGCTCTTCGGGTCGGACCGTTGAAGATCGCCCGCGAGGGGTTTCCGTTCGCGCTCGGCGCGCTCCTCCTCGCGGGTGGACTGTGGGCCCTGGTCTGGCTGGGTGTCGGCGAAACCACGGAGCCCGCGGCCGAAGGCTCCGTCGGAGTCGCGGGCGCCGTGCTGCGCGCCGCCGCGGGGCTCTTCACCGCGGCGTCGGTCTTCGTCCTCTGGTTCTTCCGGAACCCGGAGCCGGCGGTGCCGGGTGACGCCGCGCTCGTCGTCGCGCCCGGACACGGCAAGGTGATCCGGGTCGAGGATGTCGACGAGCCGACCTTCCTCCAGGGACCGGCGCGCAAGATCTCGATCTTCCTGAGCGTCTTCGACATCCACGTGCAGCGGGCGCCCGTGTCCGGCTCGGTCGAGCACAAGGTGTACCGCCCGGGTGCCTACGCCGTCGCGTGGGCCGACAAGGCGTCCGACGACAACGAGCAGTCGTCGCTGGGGATCGCGGCGGAGCACGGGCGGATCCTCGTGCGCCAGATCGCCGGCCTCGTGGCCCGGCGCATCATCACCGACCCCGACGTGGGCGACCGCGTGGAGCGCGGCCGTCGCTTCGGGCTGATCCGCTTCGGCTCGCGCGTGGACGTCTTCATGCCGCCCCACTGGGAGGTGCTGTGCGCGGTCGGAGATCGGGTCCGGGTCGGCTCCTCCGTGCTGGCCCGACAGAGGCCGGAGGAGGCGTCATGAGCCGCGCAGGAAGGCGAGACGGCAACGCACGCCCGAAGCCACGGGTGCCCCGCCGGGAAACGCTGCAACGGGGGGTCATCATCCTCCCGTCCGCGTTCACGCTGGGCAATCTCTTCTTCGGGATCTACGCGCTCGTCTCAGCCTCCCGCGGGGACTTCCTGTGGGCCGGCTGGTGCATCGTCATCGCCGGCGTGCTCGACATGCTCGACGGCAGCGTGGCTCGCTTCACGCGTACGGGCTCGGCCTTCGGCGCCGAGCTGGACTCGCTCGTCGACGCGATCTCGTTCGGCGTCGCGCCGGCGTACATCATGTTCGAGCTCTTCCTGACGGACACGCAGTGGAGCTGGATCCTCTCGTACGTCTACGTCACCGCCGTGGTCGTGCGGCTGGCGCGCTTCAACATCGAGCAGGGCGGCGAAGCGAAGCGCTACTTCCACGGGCTTCCCTCGCCGGCCGCCGGCATGCTCCTGGCGTCGTACTACCCGTTCAGCCAGACGAGCTTCTTCACGACCTACCTGGGCGACCTGCCGTGGCAGGAGATCATCGCCATCGGCATGGTGCTCCTCGGCGTCCTCCTCGTGAGCCACGTGCCGTACGGCAAGGTCGGCAAGATCGGTGTCCGCACGCCCCGCGGGATCCGCAACACCGTGGTCGCGCTGGGCGCCATCTTTCTCGCCGTCTCGGTGCCCCAGTACTACTTCTTCAGCGCCCTCCTGCTCTACGTCACGTGGGGCCTGCTGAAGTCGGTGCTCATCGGCTTCCTCGATCGACTCCCGGGTGGAGACCCGCTCCTGGACGAGGACGAGGACGAAGCGGACGCGCGTGCCGAGACGCGCGACCTCGACTATGCAGAGCTCGGCCCGCGGGGCCGGGCATCCATGGAACTCCAAGACGACGATGGTCGGGAGGAACACGCGTGACCCGGTACCGCCTCGAGATTCTCGTGAAGCCCCGCCCGGGTCTGCTCGACCCGCAGGGCAAGGCGATCCACCATTCCCTGAACTCCCTCGGCTGGGAGGGCGTGCAGGACGTGCGCGTCGGCAAGGCGATGTATGTCGACCTCGACGCCGCGTCCGAATCCGAAGCGCTGGAAGCGGCCGACGCGATGTGCCGCAAGCTCCTCGCCAATCCGGTGACCGAAGACTTCGAGGTCTCGCTCGTCGGCGCGCTTGAGGGCGCCGGCTCGTGAAGGTCGCCGTCGTCACCTTCCCCGGCTCGAACTGCGACTACGACCTCTACAAGGCCGTGCAGCAGGTGGGCGCCGAGGCCGAGTTCGTGTGGCACCGCGAGCGGGGCCTGGACCGCTTCGACGCCGTCCTCCTTCCGGGCGGCTTCTCGTACGGGGACTACCTGCGGCCCGGCGCGATCGCCCGCATGAGCCCGGTCATGGAGGACGTGATTCCCTTCGCGGAGAAGGGCGGGCCCGTGCTCGGCATCTGCAACGGCTTCCAGGTGCTGTGCGAGGCGGGCCTCCTGCCGGGGGCGCTCGTGCGCAACGACTCGCTCAAGTTCCGGAGCCACGACGTACGGCTCCGCGTGGAGCGCGTGGACACGCTGTTCACGAGCGACTACGCACAGGGGCAGATCCTCCGGATCCCGATCGCGCACGGAGACGGCAACTTCGAGGCCGACACCGACACCTTGAAGGCGCTCGAGGACAGCGGCCGCGTCGTCTTCCGATACGTCGACGCGAGCGGCGAGCCGACGGAAGCCGCCAACCCCAACGGCTCGTGGCACAACATCGCGGGCATCACCAACGAGGCCGGCAACGTGCTGGGGATGATGCCCCACCCCGAGCGCGCGATGGAGGAGCTCCTCGGCTCCACGGACGGCGTCGCGCTCTTCACCTCCCTCGTCTCCAGCCTCTCGGGCGCTTCGGCCTGAGTCCACGACGGACCCATGACGTTTCTCCGGGTATCCTCTCCCTTCCGAAACCAGAGCATCAGCCAGTGAGCCAGGCCGAAGGAACCGCCACGGCAACCCCGGTCCCTCCCCGCGAGGGCGACCCCGAGATCACCTCCGAGGTCGTGGCCGACCACGGCCTGTCGCCGGAGGAGTACCAGCGCGTCCGCAAGATCATGGGCCGCGACCCGACCTTCACGGAGCTCGGCGTCTTCAGCGCCATGTGGTCCGAGCACTGCGGGTACAAGAACTCGAAGCGCCTCCTCCGTCTGCTCCCCACCAAGGCGCCCTGGGTCATCCAGGGACCGGGAGAGAACGCGGGCGTGATCGACGTCGGCGACGGCTACGCGCTCGCGTTCAAGATCGAGAGTCACAATCACCCCTCCGCCGTGGAGCCGTACCAGGGTGCCGCGACGGGCGTGGGCGGGATCCTCCGCGACATCTTCACGATGGGTGCGCGCCCGGTGGCGGTGCTGGACTCGCTCCGCTTCGGCGACCTCGACTCGGGTCGCGTGCGCTACCTCTTCGGCGGCGTCGTGCGCGGCGTGGGTGACTACGGCAACTGTGTCGGCATCCCCAACATCGGCGGCGAGGTGCAGTTCGACCGCGGCTACGAGGGGAACCCGATCGTCAACGCCATGTGTCTCGGGCTCATGAAGCACGAAGACCTGATCACGGCTTCGGCTTCCGGCACCGGGAGCCCGCTCATGGCGGTCGGAGCGCGCACGGGACGAGACGGCATCCACGGTGCCACCTTCGCGTCGGAGGAGCTGAGCGAAGACGCCGACGAGTCCAGCCGGCCCCAGGTCCAGGTGGGCGACCCGTTCACGGAGAAGCTTCTCCTCGAGGCGTCTCTGGAGCTCATCGCCAGCGGCGCCATCAGCGGCATCCAGGACATGGGCGCCGCGGGGATCACCTCGTCGGCCTCCGAGATGGCCGGTCGCGGGGGAAGTGGCGTCGAGATGGAGATGACCGACGTCCCGATCCGCGAAGAGGGCATGACGCCGTACGAGATCCTCCTGTCGGAGTCCCAGGAGCGCATGCTCGTCGTGGCCGAGCCGGGCCGGGAGGACGAGGTGCGCCGGATCCTCGAGAAGTGGGAGCTCGAGGCCGCGGTGATCGGGCGCGTCACCGACGACGGCATGTTCCGCGTGCTCGAGAACGGGCAGGTCGTGGCGGACATCCCGGCGCTGCCGCTCACGGAGGGCTGTCCGACGTACGAACGGGAAGGCGTCGAGTCGGACGAGATCCGGGCTCTGCGAGAGGCCGACCTGAGCGAGCACCTGATCCCGGAGGGGGATCTGACGAAGAGCTTCCTGCTCGTGCTCGGCTCGCCCAACGTCGCGTCGAAGCGGTGGATCTACCACCAGTACGACACGACCGTACGGACGGCGACCGCCGTCCGCCCCGGCGGCGACGCCGGCGTCGTGCGCATCCGTGGGACCGACCGCGCCGTCGCCGCGACGACCGACTGCAACGGTCGCTTCGTCTATCTGGAGCCGAGGACCGGCGCCATGGCCGCCGTCGCCGAGGCCGCGCGGAATCTCGTCTGCGTCGGCGCCACCCCCACCGCGATCACGAACAACCTGAACTTCGGCAACCCGCTCAAGGCGCACATCTACTACCAGCTCCGGGAGGCGGTCCTCGGCATGCGGGACGCCTGCGAGGCGTTCGAGACCCCCGTCACCGGCGGCAACGTGTCGCTCTTCAACGAGACCGACGGCCGAGCCATCTACCCGACCCCGGTCGTCGGGATGGTCGGCGTGATCGACGACGTCTCGAAGATCGTCCGGCAGGCCTTCCGCAACGTCGGGGACGACATCGTCCTGCTCGGCGACAACAGCGGAGAGCTGGGCGGCTCCGAGTACCTCTACGTGACGGCCGATCTCGTGGCCGGTCACCCGCCGAGCGTCGACCTGGAGAAGGAGCGTGCGCTCCAGCAGGCGGTGCTCCGGATGAACCACGATCGGCTGCTCGTGTCCGCGCACGACTGCTCGGAGGGTGGTCTGGCGTGCGCGCTCGCGGAGTGCGCGCTCGGCGACGGCGAGTCGCCGCTCGGCGTGCGTGCCGCGGTGGACGAGGATCTTCGGCCCGTCGTCTCCCTCTTCGGCGAGTCCCAGGGACGCATCGTCGTCTCGTGCGACCCGTCGAAGACCGACGAGGTGCTCCGGACCGCGAAGCGCTACGGCGTCCCGGCCCGCCGGATCGGCTCGGTGTCCGCCGCCGAGGAAGGCTTCGCGCTCGAGGCCCGAGGCGCGTCGGTCTCCGCCCCCCTCGACGCGCTCGCCGACGTGTACTTCGGGGCGCTCCCCCGGATCATGGACGCCCCCGTCTCCGATCGCTGAACGCATGCCCCACCGCGCCCTGCCCGTCGTCGGCCCGCACCCCGCGGGCCGGCCCGCCCGCCCGTCCTCCCCCCGCGACCTCGCGCTCGGGACCGGCCCCCGGCCGGTCGAAGCGACGAGGCTCGGTCACGAGCTCGACGACCGGCCGCGGGAGGAGTGCGGCGTCGTGGGCGTGTCCGGGATCGACCACGCGGCGGAGCAGGCGTTCCTGGCCATGTACGCGCTTCAGCACCGTGGTCAGGAGGCGGGGGGCATCGTGTCCTTCGACGAGTCCGGCGGGCACGTGCACAAGGGCGCGGGGCTGGTCTCCGAGATCTTCGGACCCGAGACGCTGGACCGGCTGACCGGGAGCACGGCCGTGGGCCACGTGCGCTACTCGACGGCCGGCGGGAGCAATCCGGCCAACATCCAGCCGATCACGGCGCGCTACGCCCGGGGCGAGCTCGCGCTGGCGCACAACGGCAACCTGACCAACCAGCTCGACCTGCGGACGCGTCTCGTCGAGGACGGGGCGATCTTCCGGTCCTCCTCGGATTCCGAGACCCTCGTGCACCTCATCGCGCGATCGCGAAAGGACGGCGTGGACGGGCAGGTCATCGATGCGCTGGGGCACCTCGTCGGCGCCTTCTCGATGGTGCTGGCCGTGGACGACACACTCTACGCCGCGCGCGACCCGCGCGGCTTCCGACCCCTCGTCCTGGGCCGGAAGGGGTCGGGGCACGTCCTCGTCTCGGAGACGTGCGCCCTCGACATCCTCGGTGCCGACTACGTCCGGGACCTCGAGCCGGGCGAGGTCGTTCGCGTGCGCGGGCCCGAGGTCGAGGTCCTCGGCTTCCTCGAGTCGGCCGAGCGCCCGGCGCCGTGCATCTTCGAGCTCGTCTACTTCGCGCGCCCGGACTCTCGTCTCTGGGGTGTCTCGGTGGACCGGGCCCGGCGCGCCTTCGGACGCCGGCTGGCGGAGGAGCACCCCGTCGAAGCCGACGCGGTCATCGCCGTGCCCGACAGCGCCAACTCCGCGGCGCTCGGCTTCTCCGAGCGGAGCGGCGTGCCCTTCGAGCTGGGGCTGCTCCGGAACCACTACGTGGGACGGACCTTCATCAAGCCCGACCAGAAGGACCGCGACTTCGGCGCCCGGATGAAGTACAACCCCGTCCGCGAGGTGCTGGCTGGGAAGCGGGTCGTGGTGGTCGACGACTCGCTCGTCCGGGGGACGACGAGCACGTCCCTCGTGCGGATGCTCCGCGAGGCCGGCGCTGCGGAAGTCCACCTCCGCATCGGAAGCCCGCCCGTCCGCTTCCCCTGCTTCTACGGCATCGACATGCCGACGAAGGGCGAGCTGATCGGGTCGCGGCTCGACGTGCCCGACATCGCGGAGAAGCTCGGTGTCGACTCCCTGGGCTACCTCTCGCTCGACGGCATGGTCGGGGCGGTCGAGGACGCCGGCCCGTACTGCACGGCCTGCTTCTCGGGAGACTACCCGGCGCCGCTCGTGGACGTGGAGCGCGGCTTCGTCTCCGAGGAGGGTCCGCGCACGGGGCGGTGACGCCCCCGTCGGCCCGGACCGCCGCGCTCCACCCGATGCCGGTCCCCGATCCGCTGAGCGACCTCCCGAAGGCGGAGCTGCACGTCCACCTCGACGGGTCGCTGCGCCCGTCGACCCTTCTCGAGCTGGCCCGCGAACGGGGGGTGACCCTGCCGGTCCACGACGTCGTCGAGCTGAGGCGCCACATGGTGGTCGACGACGCGGCGAGCCTGGAGGAGTATCTGGAGCGCTTCGCGATCACGCTGTCGGTGATGCAGGACGCCGAGGCGCTCGAGCGGATCGCCCGCGAGTGCGTGCTCGACCACCTCCCGGACGGGGTGCGCTACGTGGAGCTCCGCTTCTGTCCGCTCCTCAACACCGATGGTGGCCTCGGCCCCGACGAGGTGCTCGACGCCGCGCTGGCCGGCATGCGGAAGGCGGAAGCCGAGGCCGCCGCCGCCGGGACCCCGATCACGTCGAGCCTCATCGTCTGTGGCCTCCGGTCGCACGACGGGGCACGGACGCGGGAGATGGCCGAGCTGGCCGTCGCCTACCGGGAACGAGGCGTCTGCGGCTTCGACATCGCGGGAGCCGAGGCCGGCCACCCCGTGGCGGACCACGTGGAGGCGTTCGAGACCGCGGCCCGGGCCGGGCTCCCGGTCACCGCCCACACCCGTCTCCCGGCACGGCATGGGCTT
>CALJLC010000068.1 GCA_937982605.1 uncultured Gemmatimonadales bacterium
GATCGGGTGGGGCGATAGGGGCTCGCCCACCCGCCGGCGGCACGCCTCACGTCGAAGCGGCTCATCCGTAGGTTCGCCTCGAGTCGCCATTCCACATGGTCGCCAACGTCCGCAGCGATCTCGGGTGAGCCGTGCATCTCGGCGGAGCCGACCGGATCCGCCGCGAGCCTGAGCGTCCCGAATCCGCCGGCCAGCCCACTGGGCAGCGCGAACGTCCGCCGCTCGAGGGTGCCCACTGTCCCAAGCGGAATCAGCGTGGTCCCGCGCACGACGTAGATCCGCACGTCCAGGACATGGTGGTTCTCCACACTGACGAGAACGCCCCCTGGCGGCTGTCCGTCCAACGCCCCGGTACCGGGTCGTAGCTGGATGGCCGAGCAGCCGACCAGGGGGAGCGACGCGGCGAGGACGACGACCCTAAAGTCGATGAGACGGACCTTTGGCAACGGGCACCTCCTCTCGCGTGTTCTCTGAGCGGCCACCCTACCCGAGCGCCGTATTTCTGCCGTTACGCCGGCTTGGTGGCGCCTCGGATAACGGCGGAGTAACGGCGGAGCGAGTACCTTGCTCGCGGACGGTTCGGTGGAGAGGAAGGGGATGAGAACTACGCTGCGGCTGCTGGGCCCCATCGAAATGGTACGGGCGGACGGCGAGGTCGTGGACGGCGTGTTGTCACAGCCGAAGCGACTGGCCGTGTTGGCCTACCTGGCCATTGCATCCCCGACCGGCTTCGTACGACGGGACGCGATCCTGGGGGTCTTCTGGCCCTCCAAGGATGAGGAGCGCGCCAGGAACGCGCTCCGTCAGGCGCTGCACTTCCTGCGGCGCGAGCTGGGGGAGGATCTCTTCGAGGCGCGCGGTACCGAGGAGGTCCGGATCGCACCGGGAGCGCTCGACGTCGACGTCCATGCGCTGGAGGCCAGCCTCGCCCGAGGCGACGCAGATGAGGTGGCGCAACGGTACCGAGGGCCGCTGATGGAAGGCTTCGCGACCAGCGCACGCGAGTTCGACGACTGGCTGGACGGGCGTCGCGAGTCGCTCCGCCGCCGAGTGTGGACGGCGATCGACGAGGGGAGTACGACAGCCGAGACGGAGGGGCGGACGGAGGTCGCGATCGCCCTGGCCGCCGTGGCCACGCGTGTGCGCCCGCTTCACGAGCGGTCGAGCCGCCGACTCATCCGTCTCTACGCCGAAGCCGGGGATCGCACGTCTGCGCTACAGGAGTACGAACGGCTGAGCGTGGCTCTCCGTGAGGCTTTCGAGGTAGTGCCGGACGCCGAAACCGAGGCGTTGACCGCCTCCCTGCGGGCAGCATCGTCGCGGATCGGAAGTCCGCCCACATCCCTCGGAGCGGCGCACGGGCCCTCTGGAACACAGCCGCCCCACGAGTCGGCCGGTGTGGAGCCGGCCGCCGTACGCAAGTCGGCCGCCGCGGACCGGTGGCCGCCCGGCCATCACTCCCGCCGGTTGGGACCCGCAGCGGTCGGCCTGGCCGCTCTGGCGCTGCTCCTGACCGCCGGGGCGATCCGGAGTTCGGTCGGGGACCAGGAGCGAGGCCCGCCGGCCCTCGAAGAGACCTTCGTCGTGAGCACGCCGAGCTTCCTCGGCGAGGGCCGGGACGAATACGTCTTGAGGGGCGTCCAGGTCGAGCTGGAGAGCGGCCTGGCCGCCGGCGGTGCCCGACTCGTGCCCCCCGCTGCGGTGCGCGAGGCCGAGGCGAAGGGTCATCACGGCGTCGAGCTCGCCCGCGGACTTGGAGCTCGCTACGAGATCGAGGCAACTTTGCAGGAGTTTGGGGGACGCATGCGCGTCACGGTCGCGGTCGTCGACTGGCATGCTGCCGAGGTGCGGAGGGTAGAGCGCTTCGAGGTGGCGGGCGAAGACGTCCTCACGCTGCGCGCTCGCATTGCTGAGCGACTGGCTGGACGACTCCCTCCGGCCCCCTCTCCCGCCCGACTCGGCTATTCCGCTCTCCCCGCGGATCTCGCGCAACGCTACCTCGCGGCGCGGGGCCGGCTTCCCATTGCCGGCCCTCGACAGCAGGCGAGGTGGCGGGAGGCGTCCGCGCTCCTCGAGTCGATCACCGAAGAGGCCCCCGGCTTCGCGGCCGGGTGGGCGTCGCTCGCGCTGCTCCGGTTCCGGATGTTCTGGCTGAGCGCCGACCCGAGCCGGGAGGGGATCGCCGTAGGCGAGGGTGCGCTGGAGCGCGCCCGGGAGCTGGACCCCACGGGGCTCGACACGCGTGTCGCCGAAGCGTTCCATGCCTACCACGTACTTCGCAACTGGGACTTGGCTGTGGAACGCGCTCGAGGCGTCGCGGAGCTGCTGCCGGGGGACGCGGAAGCCACGCTCCTTTGGGCTATGGCAGAACGGCGAAGGGGCCGCTACGAGTCGACCGTGTCGATCCTCGAGTCACGGCTGCGCGAGTACCCCAGCGAGATCCCCAACCTCGGCTTTGATCTGCTCGGCACGTACGAAGCCATGGGCCGAGACGCCGACGCGGACCGCCTCGCCGAACGGCTGGCTCGAGAGACTGGTCAGTCATGTGCGTTGCGGTACCACCGTACGCAGCGGCTCGACGGCTTCGGGGCGGCTCTCGACGGGGTGGCGCGAACCTGCTGGCCCAATGGCATGTCCGGCCCGCGCGCTTTCTGGCACGAGCACGGGATGGGTCGACCCGACGCGGCGCTGGAGGCGGTCGACCGCATCGCGGCCGCTCGGGCAGCTGAAGGGCTCGACCCCGAGTGGATGGCCCAGCAGTGGGCCCCGTTCCCCCTCGACTTCTGGCGGGGTAGGGCTTGGCTGCTCGCGGGCGATACGGTACGCTCGCGCGCCGCTTTCGCTCGGCACGTCCCCGAGTTGAGACGCTGGGTAGCCGAACTCCCGGACGACTACCTGCGTCGTCGCTTCCTCCTGCTGGCGTACGCCGGGGCGGGGCTGTCGGAGGAAGCGCGGTCGGAGGAGGCGGCCCTCCTGCGCGTGGCCGAGGGGAGCGGAGACATGTTCGCGGGTTTCCGTACTGCCCTTCATGGAATCGCGGAGGCGCGCGTGCTGCTCCGGGACCAGGACGGCGCCATCGCGACGCTGATCCGCCTCCAGTCCCTCGGTTCCGCTCCCCATCTCGCTCCGGCCGAGCTGCGGACGAATCCGACCTGGGCGTCCCTTCGCGACCACCCGGGGTTCCAGGCGCTGACGGAAGCGGGTCACCCGCGGGTCGACGGACAGCCCTGAGCGGTATCACCCGGCGTTCACATCCCGAGCTCCCCAGGCTGCACGTCCGGTCACTGCATGCCGGGTGCCACGCGCCGCCGCCACCGGGCGATCACCCAGAGGACGACGATCCCCCACACCACCAGTCCGGCGCCCCCGCCGAGCGCGACCGCGGCCACGCCGCTCCCCGGGCCCGCCGCACGGAGCTCCACGTCGACGGGCTCGCCTGCCTCGTCGACGCGGTAGCGGGTGACGACGAAGCGGGCGTCACCGGAGAAGAGCGACACGACGAAGCGGGGTGCCGCGTCCGTACCCTCGACCTCGAAGCCCACGGCCTCGTAGCGCCGCTCGTTCGCCTCGAGCCGAACGGGCCAGCCCTCGGCGCGCGAATAGTCGGCGAAGGCCCGGGCGCAGCGCGCCTCGTCGTCGGCTCTTCGCGGCAGGCGGATCGACAGCGTGTCGCGGTGGTCCGGCAGTGCGGCCAGTGGCACGCTCCGGCAGTGCTCCGCACCGTTCGGCAGCGTCAGCACCGCCGCCACGGCCGCGGCTCCCGGATCGTCGGGATCGATCGGAGAGAAGCCGCTCAGGAAAGGCGTCGCGACCACCGAACCGACCAGGGCGAGCAGCGGCGCGAGGACGAGGAGCCCGAGGCCGGCCAGGAGGGTCTTCACCGTGCGCATGGTCGCCTCACATCAGCGGGAGGTTCACGAGCTCGTGACCCCGCGCACGCAGCCCGAAGTCGATCTCCCGGTAGGCGTCGCCGACGCGTTCCCGTATCGCGTCGAGACCCTCCGGATCCTCGTGGTACACCAGCACGCCCCCTCCCCCACCGGCCCCCAGGGGAAAGACCGCGCCGCCGATCGTCCCCGCGACGGTGTGCAGCTCGTCCGCTCCCGCCATGTAGTCGGCGCAGAGCTCCGTTCGCGTGGCCCGGTACGCCCGAATGGCCTCGGCGACGCCCGGCCAGTCCCGCGTGCGTAGCGCCTCCCGGTAGGCATACGCCGCGTCCAGCTTGTGGCCGATCGCGGGCAGCCGCTCCGGGTCGCCGAGGGCGCCGACCCACGCGGCGTTGGTGTCGCTGCTGGCCCGATGCCGCCCGGTGTGGACGATCGCCATGCGGCGCTCGAGCTCGTCGTAGCCGTCCTCGCCGACGAGCGTCGTGCGGATCGAGGAGCCGTACCCCGAGCCGGGGACGCCGGGCTCGCCCCACGGGCACCACAGGTAGTCGACGACGCCACCGAAGAGCACGTTCGACTGCTCCTGCGTACCGGTCAGGCTGACACCGAACTCGGTCTCCATGCGCGACGCGAGGCCGACGAGCTGGGGTGCGTCGAGGGGGCGGTCTGCGAGGTGGTTGGCGAGCAGAGCGGTGCCGGTCGCGGCCGTCGCCGAGCCCCCGAGTCCGGACGAGTGCGTGCCCTCCACCAGGTTCCGCAGCACGAAGCGGACCCCGGACAGGTCGAAGGCCTCGACGATCTTGAGCAGCCAGTTGTCCCGCGTGGCCGGAATCGCGCCCGTGCGCCCCGACACTTCGGAGTCGTACTCGACCGAGCGCACGGCGATCGCGTCTTCGTCGAACGGCTCGGCCCGGACGACCGTGCCGGTGTCGATGGTGAGGGCGACCGTGCGCGGAAGCCGCCTCGACCACGGCATCGACGGATCGAGCGCCGCCTCCAGCCGCAGGCTGCCTCCGAGGCGCGCGGGCTCCGGGAGACGCCACGTGGCCTGCTGGAACTCGCGGAGATCGAGACTCGATCCGGGGCCGTCGATGCGGTGGTACGCCCGAACGGCCGGGAGTCGGCCGTCCTCTTCCGCGGCGCGCAGACGTGAGGCGAGTCGGATGGGCATACGCGCACAAGCTA
>CALJLC010000069.1 GCA_937982605.1 uncultured Gemmatimonadales bacterium
ACTTACTAGCGATCGCGCTCATCATAACCGGCGCTCCGGGCTGCGACAACGTGGGATGGGGCGGTGCCGACTTCGCAATCCGGCCGCCGCCCGAGCCTGAGGTCGAGGCGGCCACGGAGGCCGACGCCGAAGAGACGCTCGAGGCCGAGCGCGTCACGGGGCCGGTCCTGCTCGCCGGCGTCCGACAGGACGAGCGAGCCGAGATGATCGTGGTCGGCGAGGTCGTAGGCGATGCCCTGCGGGCGTTCCCCGACCCGGAGTACCCCGAGGACCAGGACCGGCTGGCGTCCCTCTCCGCGCCGGGATCGGAGTGGATCCTCTTTTCCGAGGGCGTGCGCATCGGTCGTCTCGTCGTCGACGCCTCGGGTCCCGCCGAAGGCTTCTGCGGAGACCGGCTGGCGCTCTCCGGCGTGGTCGAGGTGGTGCCGGGCGCGGCCGGCGCCGAGCGGCTCCTCGCGCTCCCCCCGGAGGAAGGCGAGCGACGCGCCCGCGAGGAGTACGTCGAGCTCCAGCACGTGTACGACCAGCGGGTCGCGACGCTCTCGATCGCGGGCGAGGCGATCCCGCGCTATGGGGCGACGTGGCCGGAGCTGGGAGTGCTGGATGCCCGCGACCACATCCAGGCGTTCAGGCTTCGCGACCGCGGGGCGCCGTCCGTCGCCGCCACGTTCATGGCGGCCGACGAGCTGGCCGTGGGCGCTCCGGGGCAGGACGCCTATTCCCTCTTCGTCATCGGGCAGCAGACCGGCGGGCAGTACGTCGAGGCGTACAGCTGGTACCAGGACGCCGGCGTGAGCGGGAAGGCGGCGGCGCGCTACTTCGACCACCTCGACCTGAACGGGGACGGCACCGAGGAGATCGTCCTGGACGTGTTCGGGGCCAACGCACGCTGGTTCGCGGGGCTCAGCCGACGGGACGGGCAGTGGGTGCGGACGTACAACGACCGGTGCGGCACGCCGGCCGGGTGAGCCCCGGGCCGATCCTTCAGCGGGCTGCCGCCTCCTCGGCCTCGTCGCGAAGCGTCCGGTAGCTCTCGTAGCGCGACGCCGCGACCTCCCCGGAGTCGACGGCCGCGCGCACGCCGCAGCCCGGCTCCTCCAGATGGGCGCACCCGCGGAAGCGGCACCGCTCGGCCGGCTCGGTGAAGTCGGGGAAGCACGCGTCGAGCTCGTCGGGTGAGACGCCCCAGAGCCCGACGTCCCCGAAGCCGGGGGTGTCGGCCACCGTCCCCCCGCACTCCAGCGAGAGCAGGCGCGATCCGACCGTGGTGTGTCGACCGGTCCCGGTCTTCCTCGAGAGCGCACCCGTGCGCAGATCGAGCTCGGGCGCCACCGCGTTGAGGAGGGACGACTTGCCGACGCCCGAGGGGCCCACGAGCGCGGAGGTGCCCGAGCAGACGAGGTCGTGGAAGCCCTCGAGTCACTCTCCGCTCGCCGCGCTCACCACGACGACTTCGTAGCCCGCCGCCCTGTAGAGGGGCACAAGCCGGCGCGCCTCCTCCTCGGCGCCGTCGACGTCGGCCTTGTTCAGCACCAGGGCCGGGTGCATCCCGCTGGCCTCCACCAGCGCGAGCAGCCGATCCACGAGCTGGGTCGTGGCGGGCGGATCCCGAAGCGCGACGACGACGAAGATCCGGTCGAGATTGGCGACGAGGACCTTGGCGACCCGTCCCCCCCGGCCGCGGCGCACCAGCTCCGTGCGCCGGGGCTCGACCTCTTCGATCGTCCACGCGTCGTCGGAGGACTCCACACGCACCCGGTCCCCGATGACGACCCGGCCTCCCGTGCGCTCCTCGCGCTTCAGGCGTCCCCGCAGCGACGCCTCCACGACCGCGCCCGAATCCAGGCGGACGACGTACACGCCGCCCCCGGTCTCCCGGACCGTCCCCGGCAGCTCGGGGGTCACGACGCGGGGTCCCGAGCGCGAGGGCCCCGTCCTCCGGGGCGGGACGCGAGAGCCCCCGCCGAGGACGGATCCTCGACGGGGGCTCGGGCCGGCTGCGAGCCGGGTGTGGGCGTCGGCGAGTCGGTCAGGCGGCGAACGACTCCAGGGCGTTGCCCTTCTCGCCCTCGCGCAGGCGCCGCAGCGCGCGGTCCCGGAGCTGACGGATACGCTCGCGCGTGACGCCGAGCATGTTTCCGATCTCCTCGAGCGTGTGCTCGCGCTCCCCCTCCAGCCCGAAGTACAGGCGGAGGACCTTGGCGTCGCGCGCCTCGAGCGTCGACAGAGCGTCGGTGATCGTCTCCGTCAGGAGCCGACCCTCGACCTCGACCTCGGGCTCGGCGGCCTCCTCGGTGATGAAGCGCTCCACGAGCTGCGAGTCCTCGGAGTCGCCGATCGGGGCGTCGAGACGGATCTCGGCCGCGTTCAACGTCTGCAGCGACTCCACGAGCTCGGGCGTCAGGTGCGTCGCCTCGGCGAGCTCCTCCGTCGTCGGCTCGCGGCCCTTCTCCTGCTTGAGGCGCTCCTTCTCGCGGAAGATACGCGCCAGATCACTGGCCCGGTTGAGCGGAACCCGCACGGCGCGGCCGTGGTTGGCCAGCGACGCGAGGATCGCCTGACGAATCCACCAGACCGCGTAGCTGATGAACTTCACCCCCTGCTCCGGATCGAACTTCCGGGCAGCGGTGACGAGCCCGACGTTGCCCTCCTGGATGAGATCCGTGAGGGAAACACCGCGGTTCTGGTACTTCTTGGCGACGCTGATGACGAAGCGGAGGTTCGCGCGAGCGAGCTCCTGAATCGCCTCCTGGTCGCCGAGCTGCGCGCGAGCCCCGAGCTCCTTCTCACGCTCGGGCGTGATGAGCTCGTGGCGACTCACGTCGCGCAGATACTGATCAAGAGCGCTCTGCTCCTCGACACTCGCGTCGAAGCCCGCGAGAAGGTTCCCCTTCCCCCGGCGCTTGCGCCGCTTCGTGGTCGTGGCAGTGGCCATGTACTCTCCTTCGGAGCCCCGCCTCGTCAGCCGGAAGTCCGGCTCCGTCGGTCGGGGCGATTCAATGCGCTTTGGAGGCGTGAAATCCTAAGCCGTTTAGGATCTCGTGCGTCTCTCGGTTTGTCAAGGTCTCACCCGGTAGTACTACGCGAGTTCCACCCGGCGGGTTTCCGGCGCCGTCGGCGATCGTGACCCCGCGGAGCCGGCCATTCTGTAGGCCTGTCAGAGCGTCACGATTCCGGAGCGGACTGGTAACCCTCATATGGGACGCGGTTCCTCCCCACGCCACCCCCCGGGGGGCATCCGACGCGGCCCGCTCGCTCGGTTGCTCCTCGGCCCAAGCCACACGAAGTTGCCAGCCTTGTCCGTCACCCGTCCTCCAGCCGACGAGCCCGCCCGCGTGCCGAAGCAGCTCTCCGTTACCGGCGGGTCTGACATCGGGCGGGTGAGACGGAGAAACGAGGACGCGATCGCGCTGGACGCCGAGGCCGGGGTCGTCGTGGTCGCCGACGGAATGGGCGGACATCCGGGCGGGGACGTCGCCAGCCGGATCGCCGCCGACACGGCCGCCGAGGTCCTCGTGGAAGCGGTGCGCGGGCGCGCGCCGGACCGGGACTTCGCGGCGGTGATGCTCGGCGCCGCCGAGGAAGCGGTGGTCACGGCCCATCGGCGCATCCGGGCCCGGGGGCGGGAGCGCTCCGAGCTGGACGGGATGGGGACGACGCTGACCGCGCTCGCCGTCGACCTGTCGTCGCGTACCTGGGTGATCGCGCACGTGGGGGATTCCCGGGCGTACCGGATGCGGGACGAGGCTCTGGAGCAGCTCACACGGGACGACACGTGGGTGCAGCAGCAGATCGACAGCGGAGTGCTGGGTCCCGAGGCCGCGAAGGCGAGCCCGTACGCGCATCTGCTCACCCAGTGCCTCGGTCTCGAGGAGCCCCCGAGGCCGCAGGTGGCCAGCGGGGAGTGTCGTGCGGGCGACGCCTTTCTGCTGTGCACCGACGGCCTCGTCGGGATGCTGGACGACGAGACGCTGACCGATCTCCTGCGACGCCACGCGGGAACCAACGGGACGGGTGACGAGACCGTGCAGGCCCTTCTCGCCGCGGCCAACGAGGCCGGCGGGCACGACAACGTCACCGCGGCGCTCGTTCGCCTCCCGGACGCGACGACGTAACGGCGACGTCACCCCGCGCCGTCATCGCCGCCGCGCAACAGCTCGAGGCCGAGAAACGCGCTCCACTCGGAGAGCCGGATCCGGCTGTCGGGGTCGACGGTGGGCGTGAGCGGGCCGTCGGACGCGAAGAGAGGCGGGAAGGGGTTGGTCCCGGTGCGGTACCCCGCGCCGAGCATGAGGTCGAGCGGCCCGAGCCGGAACGAGGCACCACCCCTTCCCTGCAGGAGGTCGTAGCTGGTGAGGAAGGCGTCCGTCTCGAACGGACCCCGCCCGGCGCTCGCCGAGTTGTCGGACGCGAAGCTCAGATACAGCGTCGCGAACGAGAACGGCCGCTCGACGCCGACTCCTCAGTTCACGACCGAGCGGAGATCGACGGTGATGTCGTTGTCGACGGCCGACCCGCCCGACTGCGGGACGAAGTCGACCGCGTCGAGCGCGACGAAGGAACGGCTGCCCTGGAACCACTCGAGGCTGGTGTGCAGGCGCGCCTCACCGATCCGGAGACCGGCCCCGACTCCGACGATCCAGCCGCTCCGGTGGAGTGCGGGGAGGTCGCGCTGCAGATCCACGGCGAGCAGCGGAGCGTCGATCAGCTCCGCCGCGGCACCGCTCGCCGTGACCGACTCGTTGTACGCCGTGCGACCGCTCCCGCCGAGGGGCACGCCCGGCGCGGTGACGTTGAGCCCGAACGACGTCCGATCGCCCTGGAGCGACACGCCGACCTTGGTCAGCAGGCGGTAGTGGGTGAAGCTCCGGCTCCGGCTCCGGACCGCGGTGGCGACGTCTCCGGAGGGAACCAGCGCCTGAGCCAGGAGCTCCGAGTCGATCGTGTGGCTCCGCACCGCGAGAAAGCTCGAGACGCCCACACCGAGGCGCTCGGACACCGAAACGGACCAGGTGAGGCCGGTCCACGTCTCCCGCAGCCGGACCGACCCGGTGAAGGCGCCGGCGAAGACGTCGTCCTCCGGCGCGGAGCTGAGGTCACGCACCTCGATGCCGCGATCCGCGACGCCGATGTCGAAGAGCTGCCGGGTCAGCACGGAATAGACGAGGCTGTGCCGTCCGAGGAACCGGAGCCGGAGCGGCGTGGCGAGCATGCCGGCCACGGGTCGTGTGGCCGAGGAGGCGAGCGTGACGCCCTCACGGGTCGGGTCGTCGAGGAGGAGCTCCCGGCGGCGGTAGGCCCGCGCGGAGAGGACGAAGCCCGCCTCGGGAAAGAGGGCGACCGCCCCCGGGTTGTAGTAGACCGCGCTGAGATCCTCCACGGTGCCGATGGCCGCTCCACCGAGGAGCGCTGCCGCCGTTCCGTACTGCTCGGACCAGTAGTGGCTGTCCTGGGCGGCGAGCCCGGTCACCCCGGCCAGCGGGATGAGCGCGAGCGCCGCCGCCCGGGCGCACCGCATCAGGCGGCTCCGACCGGGCGGGTGATGCGCTCGAGGACGGTCTCGGGAGCGACCTCGCGACGCTCGAAGGTGAAGACGCGCAGCACGCGGGCGGTCCGGTACAGCTCGGCGGCGACCTTCGGGAGGTCGAGGATCCCCTCGGCTCCCTCCATCCCCAGCCGGCGGATCGATCCGTCGCGGCGCTCCACGAGGACGTCGACCTGGAACATGGCGGCCTTGGCCGGGAAGTCGATCACCACCTCCCCCGGCTCGAGCCCGAGCTCCGCGGCCAGGTCGTCCTCGACGGCGCGCTTCCACGGCGAGTCCCCGACCGCCCAATCCTCGACGGTGCGCCCCGCGAGGTCGGCGGCGGTGAGCTCGAGGGCCCGCTTGGGCAGGTGCCGCCTGCGTAGCGCCGGCAGCCAGCGTGTGGCGATCCGCTCGGACACCTCGCCGTCGTCTTCGAGGACGCGGCGACCGAGCTCGTAGAGCAGCTCCTCGTCGGTCGGCCCGACGAGCTCCTCGGGATCGAGCAGCCCGGAGCGGACCGCTTCTTCGACGATGCGCTTGTAGAGCGCGGTCGCGGCCCGCACGGCGTGGTGCCAGTAGACGTTCCGGAACATCTGGTACTTGGCGAAGAGGAGCGACTCGAGCGCGGCGACGGCCTTCTCGTGGACGCCCACCTCGAACGCGCCGCTCTCCGGGTCCGGCAGGAGCTGGATCCCCTGCAGGAGCCTCGAGACGTCGACCTCGCCGTACGGCACGCCGCAAAAACGGGCGTCGCGGCGGAGGTACTCCATCTTGTCGAGGTCGAGGCTCCCGCTCACGAGGCCACGCAGCGGCATGGCGCTCTCCCCTCGGATGAGCTCGGCGATGCGGTCCGCGGCGGTCAGACCGAGCGGCGCCAGCGCATCCCTCAGCTCCGGCGACGAGAAGAAGCGCGCGCTGACCTCCTCGTGGTGGGCGGGCAGGTGCTCGGTCTCGAGCTCCTCCAGCGCGTGCGAGTAGGCGTAGTGTCCGATGTCGTGCAGGAGCGCGGCGTACGGCACGAGCTCTTCGCCTTCCCAGACCTCCGGGGGCACCCCGCCGCGCTCGCGCAGGTGCCGCAGCGCGGTCCGCGTCAGATGGTAGACGCCGAGGGCGTGGTCGAAGCGCGTGTGGGTCGCGCCGGGATAGACGAGGTGCGCCAGCCCGCGCTGTCGGATGTAGCGCAGCCTCTGGAACTGGGGCGTGTCGACGATCCGGACCGCGGTGGGATCGAGACGGATCGACTCCCAGAGCGGATCCCGGACGAGCTTGTCGGAACCTGTCATCGCCATGCCTCCATCCTACGCGGCCGGCCGGGCCCCGGAATGCCCGGACAGGTCGCTTGGCGGTCGCGGATGCGTGCTCCTATCTTCCCGAAGAAAGAGCGAAAGCGCCAGCCCCGTCCTGCCGGTTCCCGGATGCACGCCAACCCCACGCTGCGAGAGCACGTCCGCGCCGCCGCCGAGAACCGGCCGGGAGTGTACCGCATGTACGGCCCGGCCGACGAGCTCTTGTACGTGGGCAAATCGGTGCGGGTCCGCACCCGGATCCTGTCGTACTTCCGGGCGCCGAAGGGCGAGAAGGCCTGGGAGCTCATCCGCGAGACCGCGCGGATCGAGTGGGACTACATCCCCAACGAGTTCTACGCGCTCATCCGCGAGATGAAGCTGATCCAGCAGTTTCAGCCCCGCTTCAACGTCCAGCACAAGCGGAAGCGCATCTACGCCTTCGTGAAGGTCACCGCCGAGCCGGCGCCCCGGGTCCTTCCGGTGACCCGCGTCGCGGAGGACGGCGCCACCTACTACGGCCCGTTTCCGCGGGTGAAGCGCCTCGCCCACATCGTGCGGGAGCTGGCCCAGGTGCTCGGCCTGAGGGACTGCCCTGGCTCGACGCCGGTGTACTTCGACGACCAGCTCGAGATCTTCGGCGGCGGACGCCCGCCGCACTGCGTCCGTGCCGACCTGCGCACCTGCCTGGCCCCGTGCTGCGGCCGCCCGACTGTGGCCGAGTACGACGCCGCGGTCACGATGGCCCGCCGCTTCCTCGAGGGCCGCGCGGAGAAGCCGCTCGCGGAGCTGGAGGAGCGCATGCAGCGGGCGTCGGCCGAGATGAACTACGAGTACGCCGCGCTGCTCCGGGACCGCATCGAGCGCCTGCGCGGCTTCCGTGACGAGCTCGTGGCGTTCCGGGGGAGGATGGAGGACCTGAGCTTCCTCTACCGCGTGCCGGGCTTCGCCGGAGACGATCGGGTCTACCTCATCCGGCGCGGCCGCATCCGCCGTGAGCTCCGTCACCCGAAGGGTCGGAAGGCGCGGGCGCGGGTCGCCGAAGCCATCGACGAGGTCTACGGAGAGCTGGACCTCGGCCCCGGAGCGCTGGCGCCCCAGGAGGCCGCCGAGATCCTCCTGGTCGCGCGCTGGTTCCGGCTCAAGCCGAATGAGCGCAGGCGCACGGTGCGGCCCGACGTCTGGCTCGCCGAGAAGCGGCCGGCCTGACCCGTCCGGGAGCCCTGCAACCCTCCTGGCCCTGAAACTGTCAGACTGATACAATCACCCGAACAGTGTCATTCTGACGGCTTCTGCCATGACCCGACGCACGCCGCACGACCACCTCCCGATGCATCCGCTCTCCTTCCGGATCCTCCTGGCACTGACGGCCGGTCCGAGCTACGGGACCCGGATCGTCGAGGAGATCGAGCGGGCGGCCCCCGACGGCAGGCCGCTGTACCCGGCCAACCTCTTCCGGAGGATCCGGGATCTCCTGAGTGACGGGCTGGTCGAAGAGGCTCCTTCGCCGGAGGGGGCGGATCCGCGCCGGACGTACCTCTGCCTGACGCCCACCGGACGCGCGGTCGCCCGGGCCGAGGCTCGACGCCTCCGAGACCTCGTGGGGGAAGCCGAGCGGCACGACCTCCTCGTGGACACGCCGTGAGCGCCCCACCGAAGGGTCTCGGGCTCTATCGGGCCCTGCTGCGGCTCCTGCCCGGAGACATGCGCCGTCGCTTCGGCCACGACATGACGGCGCTCCTGGCCGACCGGCTCGCGCAGGCGGCCACCACGAGGCAACGCGCGCGGATCTGGGCCGCCGCGCTCGCCGATCTCCTCGTCCAATCCGTCCGGATGCGCCTCGTCGAGTCGGAGCTCGCGCCCGCACCTTCGGCGCTCCTGATCGACCTGCGCCATGCGGCCGCCGGTCTCCGCGCGAGCCCGGGGGTGACCGCGGCGTCGATCGTCACGCTGGGGATCGGCGTCGGCGCGTCGGCCGCGGTCTTCTCCGTCGCCGACGCGGTCCTCCGCGCCGACTACCCCGTCGAGGAGCCCGAGCGTCTCGTCTTCGTCTGGCCGGAGGTCAACGGCAACAAGGCGATGGCACTCCTCGCCGAGTCGGAGATGTCGACGCTGCAGCTCGTCTCCGGGCTCAGCGCGTGGACGCTGACCCTGACCGGCGAAGGGGAGCCTCGAGAGGTCACGGGACTCCTGGTGGCTCCGGAATACTTCGAGCTCCTGGGCGTGCGACCGATCCTCGGACGCGGCTTCCGCGCGGGGGAGGACCTGCCCGGCGCCGGCGCGGTGGTGGTGCTCTCCCACGGCTTCTGGGTGACCGCGTTCGGCGCCGATCCCGACGTGGTCGGCCGGGTCATCCGCCTGTCGGGTGCCGAGCACGAATCGAGGGAGGTGATCGGCGTGATGCCTCCCGGTGTCGAGCGCATCTGGCAGGACGCGGACGTCTGGGTTCCGCTCGAGGGCGACCGGGCCGCCGGCCTGGCGGACGACAACAGCTGGTACGTGAACGACCGGATCGCGCGCCTGGCGCCGGGCGCTTCCCTCGAGGAAGCGAACGCCCAGGTGCGCGCCTACGCGGCGCGCATCCAGACCGCGCTCCCGCGGACCTTCTCGGTGGAGGATGCCGAAGCCGCCACCGTGCGGCGGATGAGCGACGCTCTGACCGCGAGCGTCCGGACTCCGATCCTCGTCACGCTCGGCGCCGTCGTCCTCGTGCTCGTCATCGGCTGCGTGAACGTCGCCAACCTCCTGCTGGCGAGGAGCGATCGTCGGCACCGGGATCTCGCGGTACGCGCGGCGCTCGGCGCGGGTCGGGCGCGGATGGTCCGCCTCCTCCTGCTCGAGAGCACGGTCGTGGCGGCGTGCGGCGGCGCGCTCGGAATCGTCCTGGCCGGTGCCCTCGTGGCGGGGCTGCACCGACTGGCGCCGCCCGACTTCCCCGGTATCGACGCGGTCGCGGTGGACGGTACCGTGCTGGCCTGGGCCCTGCTCGCGACCGCCGCGGCCGGGCTCGTCTCCGGCCTGGCACCCGCGGTCCGCGCGAGCGCCGTCCGGGCGCTCTCCCTGGTATCCGGCTCGACCCGGGGATCGGGGCGCAACACCATCGGACGGCTGACCACGGTGCTCGTCGGAGGGCAGGTGGGCCTCGCGGTCGTCGTCACCCTCGCCTCGGGCCTCATGCTCCGCTCCTTCGACCGGCTCATGTCCGTGGACCCCGGCCTCGACGCCACGGACGTCCTCGCCTTCAAGGCCAACCCGAACCAGGGGGACTACCCCGACGGAGAAGCCGAGCGGGCCTTCTTCCGCGCGGTGTCGGAGCGCCTCGGCTCTCTGCCGAGCGTCGAGTCCATCGGGGGGATCCACCTCCTTCCCGGAACGCGGGACAACTGGAGCTTCCCGACCTTCCCCGAGGGCTTCGCCGTACCCGAAGGCGCGCCGACGCCCTCCGTGAACTTCCGCGCGGTGCGTGACGACTACTTCGAGACGGTCGGGCTCCGCGTCGTGTCCGGCCGGACCGTGGGCAACGCCGACCAGCAGGACACGGAGTCCGTCGGCGTCGTCAACGAGGCGTTCGTGCGGGACTTCTGGCCCGGCGCCGATCCGCTCGGTCGTACGCTCTCGATCTTCTCCCCGTCCGGACGGGCGTATCGAGTGGTCGGCGTCGTCGCCGACGTCCATCAGCACGGTCGAGAGCTCGCGCCGCGGCCCGAGATGTACTTCAGCCACGGGCAGCTCCTGTGGGATCACGTCGGCATGTGGCTCCTGGCCCGTGTCCGACCGGGGACCGACGTCGCCACGATCGGTCCGGCCGTCCGCGACATCGTCTGGAGCATCGACCCCGACGTGCCGGTCAGCGAGATGCTCCGACTCGCCGACGTCGTCGGCCAGTCGACCCGGGGAGCCCGGTTCCTGACCGCGCTCCTCACCGGATTCGGTGCGCTGGCGCTGGGCCTCTGCGCCCTGGGCGTCTTCGGCGTGACGGCGTACGTGACCGGCCGCCGGGCGGGCGAGTTCGGCGTGCGCGTCGCGCTCGGGTCCTCGCGGGCGCGGATCGTCCGCTCCGCCGTCGCGCGCGCCTTCGCACCCGTGGCGGTCGGGCTGGGCCTCGGACTGGTCGCGGCCCGGCTCGCCTCGGGCGTGATGGACGGCGTGCTCTACGAGGTCGACCCCGCGGATCCGGCCACCTTCGCCTCGGTGGCGCTGCTGCTCGGGGCCGTCGGGCTCCTCGCGG
Organism: uncultured Gemmatimonadales bacterium; assembly: GCA_937982605.1. Classification (GTDB taxonomy): domain Bacteria; phylum Gemmatimonadota; class Gemmatimonadetes; order Longimicrobiales; family Gaopeijiaceae; genus UBA2589. The sequence goes on from CALJLC010000069.1 coordinate 11,039, forward strand.
CCGTCGTGCCGGCCTGGCGGGCCTCGGGGGTGGACCCGGTCCGGGTGCTCGGCTCGGACTAGCCGGTCGCGTCGAGCACGTCGTACTTCAGCAGGAGCGCTCCACCGGGGAAGGTCTCGGCGCTGTGCAGCCCGAGCCGTGCGTGCTCGCGCACCCCCGGCAGGAGCGGGATGCCCGCACCGAGCAGCACCGGGATCACCCCGAGCTCGACGCGGTCCACCAGCCCGGCCTCCAGGAGGGCCCGGAAGAGCACGCCACCGCCGAAGAGCCAGATGTCCCTGCCCGCCTCGCGCTTCATGTCGCGCACCCTGGCTTCGACGTCGTCGGCGATGACGGTGACATCGGGGTGGGCCTCGGGGTCGAGCGTCGTCGAGACGACGAAGACCTTCATGCCGTCGAAGATCGAGCGACCCTGCGCGGTCGCGTTCGCGACCTCGTACGTCCCCCGCCCCATCAGGAGCGTGTCGATCTTGCCCAGCCACGCACCGAAGTCGATGCCGTCGGCCCCGGTGATCCAGGCGTAGCCGCCGTCTTCGTCCGCGATGAAGCCGTCGAGGCTCATCGCGACCGAGTACCGGATGCGCCGTCCGTCGCTCATCGCGTCGGCCGCTCCCGCCCGGGCGTCGACCGCTCCCGCGGCCGTGCCGACGGCACGCCTTCGGGCATCATCGGCCCGGACGGAGGTCGAAGCGGACCGCCGTCGCCTCCTCCACCCGTTCCCGGGAGTAGTAGACCGGGTGGAAATCGTCTCCGGCCCAGTGCTCGAAGAGGTTGCGGTAGAACGGCGAGCGCACGTCCCCGCTCTGCCCCGGCGTGTTCATGCCGACCGCCCGGTCCCAGTCACTCGTGTCCACGATGATCCGGAACGACGCGCCCGACGTCTGGTTGTCCCCGTTCCCGGTCTGGTTGACCGTGGAGCCGTAGCCTCCACGCGGAAGCGGTCCGGCCTCGAGTAGCGACCGCGTGGTGGCGTCGACGGCGTTGCCCAGCGGGTGGCGCAGCTGCGCGTGGTGATACGCCGGTTGCCCCCACTGCCAACGGTTCATGTCGGAGCCGAGCTTCGTGGTGAGCTCGTCCACCGCGTCGGCGAGCGCCGAGGCGAGAATCTCGTTGCGGGCCACGAGCGGGTCGGCGCCGAGCGAGCCCGGTGGGATCACGATCGTCTCGATCACCTTCGAGAGCGAGAGGTTCATGCCGACACCGTCCGGAACGAGCGCATCCCGCACCGTGCGGCGGAGCTGGCCCTCCCACGCGGCGTAGATGCCCGCCGGGACCGACTCCGCATCCATCACGAAGTCCCAGTCCAGGAGCCGGCGCCGCGCATCCTCGACGCGACCGGACACACGCACGTCCTCGAGCATCGGGACGAGCTGACGCGCCGGGATCGAGAGCTCGTCGGTCTGCAGGCGCATCATGTCCGCCATCGAGAAGCGGGTGCCGCTGCCGAGCACCTCCACGATGCGGAGCCACCGGTACGGATCCGACCAGTCGAAGCCCACCGCGTCCATGTACTCGTAGTCGCGCGGGATGAGGTCGTTGTTCGCGGTCGCGAAGTACCCCTCCGGCGGATCGACCACGTGCGGCTTGGCGATGATCGGCAGGTAGCCGTCCCACTCGTAGCGACCGTCGCCGGGCACGGGGACGAGACCGCTCCAGTTGCGGCGCACGGGCGCGATTCCGACGGACTGCCATCCGATCGTACCGTCGCGTCCCGCCCAGACCATGTTCTCGCCCGGGATGTTCGACCAGTTGCACGCCTCCCGGAACTCCTCCCACGTCGTCGCCTGATCCATGCGCAGCGACGCGAGGTACGGCGCGCCGCCGATCTCCATCCACGCGGCGCGCACCGCGTACGCCAGATTCCGCTCGCGGTCCTCGTACACGACCGGACCGTGCCGCGTGTACTTGAGCTCCGCCGTGTGCGGGGCGCGGCCCTTCACGGGGATCTCCTCGGTGAGGACCGTCATCGGCTCCCACGTTCCCCGGTACCGGTACTCGTCCGGATTCGACGGATTGGTCTCGTAGACGTAGAGATCCTCCCCGTCCGTGGCGAAGACCGTGAGTCCCCAGGCGCCGTACTCGTTGTGTCCGATCGAGACACCCGGCAGGCTCGGCTCCCCGCCTCCGATCACGTTCCAGCCCGGACCGACGAGGTGGACCCAGTAGCGCAGTGAAGGCGCACCCTGAGCACGGTGCGGGTCGTTGGCCATCATGGGGTATCCGCTCTCCGAGCGGCTCCCGTCGACGACCCAGTTGTTCGACCCGATGTCGCGCTCCGGATCGTAGGCCACCACGCTCGACGCTTCCGCGGACGCCGCCTCGAGCAGCGCGAAGGCGTCGGCGTCACCGCGCCGGCCCGCCTGCACGATGTCCTCGGGCCGGAACTCCACCCGCCCCCGGAACGCGTCGTAGATGCCGAGGATGTCCTCGGAGAGGGCCTCTCCGTCCACGGCGGGATCGAGCTCCAGCAGGGGATCGCCGGGCCCGAAGCTCGACAGCGCCTTCACCCGGTCCGCCCCGATCGCCGCCACGCGGCGACCCACCGAGAGCTCGGTGCCGATGTTGCCGAGGAGCCCCTGGTGGCGGGAGATGACCACGTCGGGCGTCCACCGTCCGGGGCGGATACCGAGCAGCTCGAACTCCACCGTGAGGAGGCTCGGATCTCGCTCCGTCTGCGCGATGTACGCGTTGATCCCGTCGACGTAGGCACGGATGATTTGCGAGCCGCGGTCGTGGTAGTGGTTCAGCTCCTGCTCGAGGTCACGCCTGAACTTGAAGAGGCGCGTGCCGATGTCGCGCTGGAGCTCCCGCTCGCCGAGGATCTCGGCGACGGTCCCGGTCGCCTGCCGGCGCCACAGCTCGAGCTGGAAGAGCCGGTCGCGAGCCGCGTTCCACCCCTGCGCGAAGAAGAGGTCGTGCTCGGTCTCGGCGTAGATGTGGCTGATGCCCCAGTGATCGACGAGGATCTCGACCGGCTGGTCCAGCCCGGCCATTTCGAGCCTCGTGGATTCCTGGGCGCGCGTGGGCGCCGGCGCGAGCGAAAAGGCCGCGACCGCGAGGACGCCGAGTGGGGATCGCATCCTCATGCCTCGTGCACCGTACGGCCCCCGACGACCGTCCGAACCACCTGGATCTCCTTGATCCGGTCGGGATCGACGTCGTAGGGGCTCTCGGCCAGGATCACGAAGTCGCCGAGCTTGCCGGCCGTGATCGTGCCCTTCACGTCTTCCTCGTGAGAAGCATAGGCGCCGTTCACGGTGCAGACCTTGAGCGCCTGGTCGATCGTGATGCGCTGGCTGGGCCCCCAGACCCGCCCGGAGAAGTCCTTGCGGGTCACCATCGACTGGATCGCCATCAGCGGCTCGTACGGGCCGGGGCTGTGGTCCGAGGCGGGCGCCACGGGGATGCCGTACTCGAGGAAGGCCCGGTGGGCGAACATCCACTCCATCTTCTCCTCGCCGTACTCGATCCATTTCTCCCCGTGGTAGTGGGCATAGGTGTAGAAGGGCGCCGGGATGTAGCCCCCGTTGGCGATCCGGCGGAGCAGGTTCGGGTTGACGAGCGAGCAGTGCTCGAGTCGATGCCGTGCGTCCGACCGCGGGTACTCCTGGGCCATCCGCTCGTAGGCGTTGAGCACCATGTCGATCGTCACGTCGCCGTTGGCGTGGATCGCGATCTGCCACCCCCCCCGGTGCGCCTCCTCGACGACCTCGTGGATCTCGTCCTGGGTCATCGTGAGGATGCCGTAGTCGTCGGGCCGGCCCGCGTACGGAGTGCTCATGGCCATCGTCCGCTCCGACGCCGACCCGTCGGCGGCGTACTTCACCGGGCCGATCCTGAGCCACTCGTCCCCGAATCCGGTGCGGATCCCCGCGCCGTGCAGCGTCGGGAAGGTGCCGCCCCGTGCCATGAGGTTCATCCGCAGGGAAAGGTCACCGGCGGCACGCGCGTCCTGGTACGCCGCGAAGTCGTTCCGCGACGTTCCCGCCTGGTGGACCGACGTGAGGCCCGCGGCGTTCATCTGCCGGCAGATCACGCCGACGCCCTGCGCGCGCTCCTCGGGGGTCGATCCGCTCGGCACGTCGAAGTAGTTCCGCGCGCTCTCGGCCACCTTGCCGGTGAAGTCCCCGTTCTCGTCACGGTAGAAGTGGCCGCCGAACGGGTCCCGGGTCTCGCGCGTGATCCTCGAGACCTCGAAGGCCCGGGAGTTGTAGACGCCGGTGTGGCCGCCGCGGTGCCCCACGACGATCGGATGGTCGGTGCTCACCCCGTCGAGATCCTGGCGGTTGAGCGGCCGCGGCCCGTTCCACTTCTCCTGATGCCAGCCCCGGCCGATGATCCACTCCCCCGGCGGCGTGGTCGCCGCCCGCTCCCGGAGCGCGGCCTGGATGCGCGCGATGCTGCCCAGGTTGGTGTCGACGTTCCGCAGCGCGTTGAGCCCCGCACCCGACGGGTGTGAGTGCGCGTCGATGAAGCCCGGCACGACCGTCCCGCCGGCCGCGTCGATCACCTCGGTCCCTCCCGCGACGAGATTGCGGACGTCGGCGTTGGAGCCCACGGCGACGAACCGTCCGTCCTTGACGGCAAAGGCCTCCGCGGTCGGGAGTGCGTCGTCCTGCGTCAGCACGTTCCCGTTGAGAACGACGAGATCGGGGGCGATCGAGTCGCCCGATCCGGGAGCGCACCCGCCGGCGAGCCCCGCGGCCGTGGCCGCGGCGCCGAGTCCGAGAAACTGCTTCCGGGTGACCTCGCTCATCGAGCCTCCTGTTCGGGCGGTGCGGACGAGCGGTGATCGTACCGCCCGGACCGGTGGCCGTCGAGACGACCCCCGGCCGGTACCGGGCTCCTCGAGCGTGCGGCTCCGCCTCAGCGGCCCGCGCGGACCGGAAGCGAGGCCGCGAGGGTCCGGGCCAGCGCTTCGACGAGCGCGGGCGCGGCGGGCACGAGCGCCTGCGAGATCTCGAGCTCGATGCCCGCGTATCGCTCCGGAGGAAGCTCGGAGCGCAGGGCCGTCGTGAGTCCGTCGGTCCAGCCACGATACGGACGATTCCGGTGCACCGTCAGCGAGCGGGTCACGGGGTCGCGCCTCAGGGCGGCAGTCCACGTCGCGGCGAGGGGCGCCTCGACCGGGCGCGCGGGATCGTAGAGGATCCCGACGTCCGTCGAACGCCGCCGACCCTTCCACACCGGGGTGAAGCTGTGCACACCGACGTGCGCGACGAGCCCGGAAGGTCGGCTGCGAACGGCTTCGCGGACCGCGTCTCGATGCGCCTGCCAGTAGCGGGCCAGAATCTCCCGCTTCTCGGAGTCGGGAAGGCCTTCCGTGAACTCCGACCAGAGCGCCGGATGGTCGAGCGATCGATTGCACTCCACGAGGAGTCGGGTGACGGTCTGCACGACGAGCGGCGATGCGAGCCGGGACGCGAGGGCGGTGCCGACCTCCAGAGATCCCGGGTCCCAACCTCTGTGGCTGTCGAGCGCGTGGCGGGCGGCGGGTGAGTCGAAGCGATCGGCCCACCGCGCCGGCACGTCGCGCCCCCCGTGCTCGCAGGTGAGCACGAGAAAGACGTCAGACACCGAAGAGGCGATCCTCCGCCAGGCCGGTGACGAGCCGCTCGGCGATGTCGTGCAGCGTGCTCCCCTCCTGGTGGGCACGCATCATACGCGCGGCCAGAGGGCCGTGGGCGAGAATCCGCTCCAGCGGCCGGCCGTACGGATCGGGCACCTCGTCCGGCGCGAGGCGGTCCGCGAGCCGATGCCACGCCTGACCCGCCGTCAGCTCACCGCGACCGAGGTCGAAGGCCTCGAGGAACGCCGAATCGGCCACGACCGCGTCGGCGCCCGCTCTCGATGTCTCCCGCAGCAGCGCCGCGAGCGGGCCCGTGGGCATCTCGTCGAGGGCGCGGCGCGACGTCCACCGCTCCTCGGCCAGCGCCTTCACCGCGGCCACGATCATCGCCACGACGGCCAGGTCGGCCTTGGGACACTCCTGCGCGTCGATGACGCGGATCTCGATGGCACCGCGCCCGAAGCGCGCGATCGCGCCGCGCGCGTTCGCCCACTCGTGCCGGAGCACTCCGTCCGGGTCGTGCGGCCCGAGCGCGCGGTACAGCGGCTCCAGGATCGCGTCCCGGTACTCCTCCTCGGTCGCGACCGGCTCGGGGACGACCTGTCCCGCCACCTCGGGCACGAGGCGGGCGTTCGTGCGATACGCCTCGAGCCGGGCGTCCAGCGCGGGCTGGACGGCACCGTCGAGGAACGGGCTCGCCGCCGCCAGGGCGGGGATCAGCGGCAGCACGGCGCGGATCGCGGCATGCAGTCGCCCGAACTCTTCGTCCCCCGCGAAGGGCAGGTTCACGTGGGTGCTCTGCAGATTCGACCAGCCGTGTCCCGAGCAGCCGAAGATCCGGTCGAAGGTCCGGTACACGTCGTTGTATTCGTGCGGCCAGAGCCTCGTCTCCCGTGCCGGGTCCATCCACGGGTGGACCCCACCCGGGAGCAGGACCCCGCCGGCACCGGAGTCGGTCTCGAGCGCCGCGAGCGCCGCGTTGGCGTCGACGACCTCCGCGTGGAAGCGCGCGGCGCACCCGCCAAGGTCGCGCGTCGGTCCGTTCGTCTTGAGCTCAAGCACGTGAAGCACGAGCTCGTTCGACCAGGCCACGTCTCCGCGCTCGAGCTCCGACACCGGCTCTCCGGCGACCGATTCGATCAGTCGGTCGCACGCCGGGAGGACGTCGAGCGTCTCCCGGTCGACGATCATGTACTCGATCTCGACGCCGGTCGCCTCGAAGAGACGCAGGGTCACGGCGTGCGCCCGCGCGCGTCGAGGGCCGAGAGGAAGTGTCGCATGATGGCGTCGTACAGCGCGTCGCCGAGCACGCCGTCCTCGCACCCCGCGTCGATGTTGGGGTTGTCGTTGACCTCCGTCACGACGACCCGCCCGTCGTCGAGCTCCTTGAGGTCGACGCCGTAGAGCCCGTGACCGATCAGCCCCGCCGCCCTGACGGCCACCTCCATGACCGGCCCGGGCACGGCGTCGAGAGGAACGGCCTCCACGCGGCCGTACCGAGGAGGACCCTCTCCTTCGGACTGGATGATCTGCCAGTGCCCGCGCGCCATGTGATACCGGGAGGCGTAGAGGGGTCCCCCGTCGAGCACGCCGACGCGCCAGTCGAAGGCGGTCGGCGTCCATTCCTGCGCGATCACCAGCTCCGACTGCCTGAAGAGGTCGTCGAGGGCTTCGCGCAGGCCGTCCTCGGTCTCCGCCTTCACGGTCCCGACGGAGAAGGAGCCGGCCGGATCCTTGAGCACGCACGGGAGCCCGACCTCGGCGGCCACGGCGTGCCGGTTCCCGGCATGAACGACCATCGTCTTCGGCATCGGGATGCGCCGGCGCCGGAAGAGCTCCGTCTGGTACACCTTGTTCGTGCAGCGCACGATCGACTCCGGATCGTCGATGACCACGATCCCCGCGGCTTCGGCACGCAGCGCGAACCGGTGCGTGTGGTGTCCGATGTGCGTGGTCTCGCGGATGAAGAGCGCGTCGTAGAACTCCAGCAGCGCGAAGTCCTCCGGATCGATCGTCTCCGCCTTGATGCCCACGCGCTCGGCCGCCCGGACGAACTTCCGGATCGCGGCGGCGTCGGACGGAGCCTGCGGGTCGTCCTCGGACCAGAGGATCGCCATGTCGTAGCGCATCTCGCGCTTGGGAGGGCCCCCGAGGCCGGAGCGCTTGAAGAAGCGCTCGGCGGATTCGATCACGAAGGGGCCGTGATCGTCCGGAACGTCGCTCGCCGGCACCGGACGGATGCCGATGAGCGACCACACGCCGTCGCCGTCGCGCTCGAAGCGCGCCCGCAGAAAGGGAATCGGGAAGTGCTGGAACAGGTCGCGCGAGAGCTGGGCGTAACGCTTCGCGAGGTTGCGGCCGAAATAGACGGAGAGCTCGAAGCGGTCCGACTTGAGCGGCCTGAGGCTCGACTGGATCCGCTCCTGCAGGTCGTCGGAGACGACGCGCACCACGGAGTCGACCTGAAGGCTCTGGAGCGTGGTCACCGAAGGGAGCGGGCGGTGCCCGCGGGCCAGCGCCAGGAGCCCGACATAGTAGCCGGTCGTGTTCTTGGCGTAGCTGCGGCAGAAGTTGAGCACGCTGACGCGCGACGCCTCGCCCCAGCGCTCCGCCGTCAGGTACTCGCGCGCCGCCACGACCTCGACGCCGGGAATGTGGAAGGGCCAGCGCTCGGGTCGTTCGACGACGATCAGGCGCACGCTACGACTCCCGCGGTCGGATGATCAGCACGTTTCCGTCGTAGGTCGTCACGCCGAGCAGGATGGCGCCGAGGAGCCGGTGCGGGCTCACCCAGTACGTTCCGGAGTTGTGGCGCGGGTTGTCGGCGGAGGGGTCCGAGATGCGGAACCGACCGGTGCCCTCGTCGACGCCGGAGATCACGACGAAGTGTCCGGCCGGCTCTCCGCGCACGTCGTCGTAGCGCGAGACGCTCCCCTCGAAGACCTCCCGCTCACAGCCGTAGAGGTACGTGGCGCTGAGACCGGTGATCGGCGGTGCCCCGGCCAGCACGAGCTCGGCGAGTAGCTCGGGCGTGAGCTCGCGGTGGTGCACCTGGCCGCCGGCCTCGAGGAAGTCGAGGTACGCTTCCGAAGCGGCCACGTAGCGCGGCTCCCGCTTGTGCCGGAGCTGCTCCTCGAGGAGCGGCCGGAGGTCGCGCGGACGCCCGTCGAACCACGAGGGGTCGAAGATGTCGAGATTGTAGGTGAAGAGCGTCGCCGAGAAGCCGCGCTCGAGCGCGTCGAGCCCCAGGAGCACGCCGAGCGTGCCGCCGTGATCGAGCTTCCGCACCGACGCCATGACCTCCGGGAGGCCGAGGGTGTGCCCGAAGTAGCGGTACACGCCCTCCAGGCACGTCGGGCCGCAGCTCACGTCGTCGGGCTGCTGGCGCACCGAGATGCCCGGGTACTCGAAGACCGGTGAGTCGGGACGGGGGGCCACGGGGCCAGGCCTCGGGTCCGGTGGGATGACGGGACCGATCGGGCCCCGGAACGCGCGCTCCGCCATGGAGCGCTGCAGGGGAATATCGCGGTGGCCGAAGTCCGCCGGAAGCGCGCGCCCCCCGCGAGCCTCCCCCCGCCCACTCACCTCAGAAGACCGGACCGACCGTTTCCCGCACGGATTCGAGCTCGGCGACCGCTTCGGAGTCGGGCCGGGTGACGAGGCTGACCAGGACGCACGCCGCGAGTCCGGCGACGAAGCCGGGGATCATCTCGTACAGGTCGTAGAAGTCCGCCTTGAACATGCGGACCCAGACGACGGTCGTCCCGAAGCCCACGATCATCCCCGCCACCGCGCCGGCGCGCGTGGTGCGACGCCAGAAGAGCGAGCAGAGGACGACGGGGGTGAAGGCGCAGGCGATGCCCGACCAGGCGAAGAGCACGAAGTCGAAGATCACCCGGACCTCGAGGAGGGCCACCACGAGGCCGACCGCTCCGATCACGACCGTGATCCCCTTGCCGAGCATGGAGAGCGCCCGCTCCGACGCCCGCGAGCCGAGCGCCTTCTGCACGACGTCGCGGACCACGACCGAAGACGCCAGGATCAGCAGGGAGTCTACGGTCGACATGATCGCCGCGAGCACGACCACCAGGAAGATCCCGGTGAAGAAGGCCGGGAAGAGCTCCGCGCTCATGACCGGCAGGATCGTCTCCGGGTCGTCGAGGACGGGAAAGAGCGTCCGGCCGGCCATGCCGCCGAAGACGGCGCCGACGTCGAAGCCGATCACGCACAGCACCGCCCAGAATCCGCCGTCGACGATCTGCTTCTGATCGCGGGCGGCCATGAAGCGGGTGAGGAGCTGGGGCGAGCCGAGGAAGGCGAGCCCGATCGCCACGGAGCCCGCGGCGCTGATCACCCCGGCGGTGGTCAGGCCGTACGAGCCCATCGGCTCGAGCAGGGCCGGGTCCTGGGCCCGCAGCGAAGCGATCATCTCGCCCCAGCCGCCGGTGGCGATCACGCCGACGATCGGCAGCGTCACCAGACAGCCGAGCATGAGGACGCCCTGGAGGAAGTCCGAATACGCGACCGCCTTGAAGCCCCCCACGGTTGTGTAGAAGAGCACGATCGCGAGGCCGATCCAGACGCCGGCGGTGTACCCGGTGCCGAGGAAGGAGTCGAAGGCCTTGCCGGACGCGGTGAGCTGCGCGGCCGTGTACGCCATGACCATGCTCAGCACGATCAGGGCGGAGAGCCAGCGGAAGACGTGGCTCGTGTCCCGGAAGCGCTCGGTCAGGTAGTCGGGCACCGTGATCGCGTCGTAGCGGTCCGTGTACTCCTTGAACGGGCGCGCGACCCAGATCCACGCGCAGGCGACGCCGAGCACCTCCCCGAGGATGATCCAGAAGGCGTGGACGCCGATGGCGTACCCCATCCCGGTGAGGCCGAGCAGCAGCCACGCGCTCTCTCCCGTGGCGTTCGACGAGAAGGCGATCACCCACGCCGGCAGCTTCTTGCCGGCCACGTAGTAGCCCTTGAGGTCCCCGGACTCGCGGCCGCCCCAGACGCCGATCGCGAGGAGGATCAGCAGGTAACCGACGACGACGCCGAGGATCGTGGCGGACGTCACCGATCGTCCTCCGCCGCCGAGCGCGGATTGGACGGCCTGGCCCGCCGTCGCTGCGCGCGAACGAAGGCGAGCTCGAGGCCGAGGCCGAGACCGACCGCCACGAAGAGGAGGAGCCAGGCGTCGAGCGGCACGTGTGGGCGAGCTCCTGAACCGTTGCGGGGGCCGCCGGAACGTGGCGGAAGGGGCGCGACAACGTGGGCGACTTGACCGGGGCCAGCCATGATGACATTGTCACCATCCGACATGGTGACGATGTCACCATGATCGTGGCCGCGATGCACCGAACGGAGAGGCGGGCGGATGCCGAAGGAGACGCTGGGCGAGTTCGAGATCCTCGTGCTGCTCGCCGCGCTGCGGCTCGGAGACGAGGCGTACGGTCTCTCGATCGCCGAGGAGATCACCCGGACGGCCGATCGGCCGACCGGTCGCGCTTCGGTGTACGTGACGCTGCGTCGCCTGGAGAAGAAGGGCCTCATCTCGACCCGGCGGGAGGCCGCGTCGGCGGCTCCCAGCGGGAAGCCGCGCCGCTTCGTCCGCGTGCGCCCCGAGGCGGTGGAGATGGTGCAGCAGGCCCGAAGCGCGCTGCAGAGAATGTGGTCCGGCCTCGAGGACGTCCTGGAGGACGCGTGAGCATCCGGGACCTACCCGCACCGATCCGCGCGCTCCTGCGACTCGCCCTCCCCGAAGACTGGCGCGACGACATCGTGCGGGACCTGGAGGAGGCGTGGAGCCGACGCCGGATCGACCACGGCGCGGCGCGCTCCGGCGCGTGGCTCCTGGTGCAGTCGACGGTCTTCGCGCTCCGCTTCGCGCCCGAGCGCCTGGCCGAGATCCTGCCGCGGACGTGGCTCGGCTCCTCGGATCTCAAGCTCGCGCTCCGCTCGGTGCGTCGCGCGCCGCTCGTGTCACTCCTGGCCGTCGTCTCCCTGGGCGTGGGGATCGGCGTCGCGGTGGGCGGCTACACGGCTATCCGGGGGACGCTCTTCACCCACCTGCCGTTCCCGGGCGGGGAGCGCATCGTGATGGTGCAGGACTACGACGAGCGGAACCGGTACGGGGTCGACGTGCGCTCCGACGAGTTCCTAAGCCGCAGGCGACAGCTGCGGACCTTCGAGTACTTCGCCGGCTACGTGACCCGCTCCGTCGTGATCGGTGACGACGAGGACGCCCAGCGGGTCGAGCGAGCCTTCCTGGCCACGCCCGACTTCCTGCGCATGACCGAAGTCCCGCCCCTGCTCGGCCGCCTCCCGGACGCGTCGGACGTGGGTCCCGGCGCCGAGCCGGTGGTGGTGCTTCCACACTCGATCTGGGTGACGCTGACGGGATCCGACCCCTCGGTGATCGGGTCCCGGCTCCGGATCGCCGGAGCGGACCACACGGTCATCGGCGTGATGCCCGAGGGCTTCGGCTTTCCGTGGAGCGGCGAGCTCTGGATTCCCGTGGACGTCCGCGACATCGAAGAGCCCCTGCGCATGATCGGGAAGTACCGGGCGGAGAGCTCGCTGCGCGCGGCCCGGGCGGAGATGGCCACCGTGGCCAGGCCGGACCCGACGCAGATCGAGGACGACGCCGTCATCACGCACGTCGTCTCGGGCATCACGCG
>CALJLC010000070.1 GCA_937982605.1 uncultured Gemmatimonadales bacterium
CGAGCTTGCCTCCGGGCCGGACCAGCGCCTCCCAGCGCGCGCTCGACACCTCCCACCCCGCGGTCGGCTCGCCCGAAGCCGGGTCCCTTCCGCCGAGCGGCCGGACGAGGAGCACCTCGGCCCGCGCGCCGGTCGTCTTCCGACCGAGGAGTCGGGCCGGCACCACGCGGCTCCGGTTGACGACGAGGACGTCCCCGGACCGCAGGAGCCGAGGGAGGTCGGAGAAGGCCCGGTGCTCCGGAGGACCCGACCTGGGAAGCACCAGGAGCCGGCTCCCGTCGCGACGCACGGCCGGGTGCTGCGCGATCAGCTCGGGGGGAAGCGCGTAGTCGAAGTCGGCGAGCCGGAGGGCCGCCCGGACTCGCTCGCCCGCGGGGCTCTCGTCGGGAGGAGTCATTCCTCGACGAAGAGCGAGCCCTGCGTGCCTCCGTCGTCGGCCCGGTCGTCGGGCAGCGTGTAGCCGAAGCGCCGGAAGGCCCGGGCCGTGGCGACGCGCCCCTGCGGCGTACGCTGGAGGAAGCCCTCCATGATGAGGAAGGGCTCGTAGACCTCCTCCAGCGTCGTGGCGTCCTCGCCCATGGCGACGGCGAGGGAATTGAGCCCTACCGGGCCGCCCTCGAACTTCTCGATGAGCGTCTTGAGCACGTGGGCGTCCATCTCGTCGAGGCCGTACTCGTCGACGTCGAGCATGGCCAGGGCGTCTCTGGCCAGCGCCTGGTCGATCGTTCCGTCGGCGCGCACCTGCGCGAAGTCCCGGACGCGGCGCAGTAGTCTGTTGGCCACACGGGGCGTCCCGCGCGACCGCTTCGCGATCTCGAACGCTCCCTCCTCCGAGGCTTTGACGCCGAGGATCTCGGCGCTCCGCCGCACGATCGTGACCAGCTCCTCCGGCGGGTAGTAGTTGAGCCGCTGCACGATCCCGAAGCGTGCGCGCATCGGCGCGGTCAGCGAACCGAAGCGGGTGGTGGCGCCGACGAGCGTGAAGCGTTCGATCTTCATCGTCATCGTCTGGGCCTTCGGCCCGTCGGAGAGGCGGATGTCGACCTGCCAGTCCTCCATGGCCGGATAGAGGAACTCCTCGATGATCGGTCGGAGGCGGTGGATCTCGTCGATGAAGAGGATGTCACCCTCGCGCTGGTTCGTCAGGATCCCGACGAGGTCGGCGGCCTTCTCGAGCACGGGGCCCGACGTCGTCTTGATGTTGACGCCCATCTCGCGCGCGAGCAGCGACGCCAGCGTCGTCTTGCCGAGGCCGGGAGGCCCGTGGAAGAGGATGTGATCGAGCGGCTCCCGGCGCTGCGTCGCCGCCTCGATGGCGATCGAGAGCGCCTCGCGCACCTTCCCCTGCCCGATGAACTCGGCGAGGCGGCTCGGCCGCAGCGACGGCTCGGTCCGGAGGTCGTCGTCGAGCGACTCGGGCGTGGTGACGTGCGTGCGTTCGGACATGGCTCCCGGCTCGCCTCCTACTTCGACAGCGCCCGACGGACGAGCTCGTCCGTCGATCCGGGCGCACCGCTCTCGAGGACGTCGCGCACCGCGCGGTCGGCGTCGCCGAAGGTGTAGCCGAGCGCCACCAGCGCCTGGACGGCTGCCTGCGCGCCCGCCGTCTCGCCCGGCGCGCTCGGCGTCACGATCGCCAGGTCGGCCACCTTGTCGGCGAGCTCGAGGGCGATCTTCTCGGCCTTCTTGCGGCCGATCCCGCTGACCTGCTGGAGCGCGGCGTGGTCCTTCTCCACGAGCGCCCGCGCGCGCCGCTCGGCCGAAAAGGTGGACATCATGGCGAGCGCGACCTTGGCACCCACGCCCGACGCGGTGAGCAGACGCTGGAAGAGCGTCCGCTCGTGCGCCTCGAGGAAGCCGTACAGCGCCGTGGACGTCTCGGTGACCACCTGCACCGTCCGCAGCTCGAGCGCCCCACCCGGCGCCGGGAGCCGCTGGAGCACCGTCAGCGGCACCTCGACCTCGTAGACCACGCCCCCCGAGGTCTCGATCTCGATCCGTTCCGCCTCCCTCGTCAGAACCGTCCCCTGCAGGCGCGAGATCACGGTACGGGCAGCCCCGCCACCAGGCAGTGACACAGCGCCGCGGCCACCCCGTCCGCCGCGTCGGCGGGGGTGGGGATCTCCTTCAGCCGGAGCTGCTGCTGGACCATGAAGCCCACCTGATCCTTCGTGGCGTTCCCGGTGCCGACCACGGCCTTCTTCACGTGACGGGGACTGTACTCGGCAATGATAAGGTCGTGGTGGGCGGCGGCCAGCAGAATGGCGCCGCGGGCGTGGCCGAGCTTGAGCGCGCTCTGGACGTTCTTGCCGTGGAAGACGTCCTCGACGGCCATCGCGGCCGGCCGGTGCCGCTCGATCAGCTCCACGATCTCGTCGTAGATCTCGCGGATCCGAACCGGCAGAGGCTCCTTGGCCGACGTGCGGATCACGCCGCACTCGACGAGCGAGACGCGGAAGCGATCCTCCCGCCGGACCACGCCGTACCCGGTGATGGCGGTGCCGGGATCGATACCGAGGACGAGCTCCCCGGCCTCCCTCACATCGCCTCGGC
>CALJLC010000071.1 GCA_937982605.1 uncultured Gemmatimonadales bacterium
GGGATCCATGCCCTGGCCACGGGTCGCGTCGATCTGACCCGGCTCGCGGGGCCGCGGCCGCGGCCTCCGCTCCCCTTCCGGATGCCTCCCGCCCGGGGGCTCGCCGGGAGCCTGCTCGCCGAGCGCGCGGCGTGGCTCCGGAGCGCGCTCGAGGCCGGGGGCGGCGTCGCTCCGGAGGAGTACCCCGAGTGGCAGGAGGACCTGCTCCACCTGGCCGCGTTCCAGTCCGTCGCGGGGAGCGACGTGGGCCCGTCCGACTGGCGGGCGTGGACACGCGACTTCGTGCGCGCCGAGGGGGCGCTCCACCACGGCACCGCCGGGTGGGTCGATCCCCGCTTCTACGGCTTCGTGCTGCCGCTGCTGGAGCGGAGCGCCGCGCCGCCCGAGGCGCGGGCCGCCGTCGAGCTGCTCAGGAGTACCTCCCTCGGCCTCTGGGACGACGCCCTCTCCGCGGCGTCGGTGCTTCTCGCACCCGTCGCGGCCGGGGAGTTCTGGGTCCCGCCGGATCTCCTGCTCGACGCCGTCGTGCTCTCCGCCGGCCGGGGCGGTCGGGCCGACGCGGCGCTGCAGGCGCTCGACGTGCTCGGACCCGTGATCTCGGCCGCGAGGCGAGGCGCTCATGTCGCGCTGATGCGGGCGTGGGCCGAAGGGGATCCGGGCGGGGGGTGATCGACCTCCGCGCGTCCGCCCGGCGCGTTACTTTTCCGCGGCTCCGAGAGCCTCCGCGCCGACCCGGCCCCACACACCGACACACGAGCACCGACGGACATGGCCCGCTTCGAAGGCATCGACTTCTACGATCTCGACTCGCTCTTCACCGAAGAGGAGCGGATGGTCCGTGACACGATCCGCGAGTGGGTCGAAGGCACGCTGATGCCGATCATCGGCGACGCCTACATCGAGAGGAAGTTCCCCCGCCAGCTGATTCCCGAGCTCGGCGAGCTCGGGGTCCTCGGCGCCAACCTGCCCGAGGAGTACGGCTGCGCGGGGCTCAACAACGTCTCGTACGGCCTCATCATGCAGGAGCTCGAGCGCGGCGACTCCGGGATCCGCTCGTTCGTCTCGGTGCAGGGCGCCCTGGTCATGTACCCGATCTTCGCCTTCGGCTCGGAAGAGCAGAAGCGCGCGTGGCTCCCGAAGCTGGCCACCGGAGAGGCGATCGGATGCTTCGGTCTGACCGAGCCCGACTACGGCTCGAATCCGGCGGGGATGATCACCCGCGCCGAGAAGACCTCGGACGGGTGGCGGCTCAACGGCGCCAAGATGTGGATCACCAACGGCTCGATGGCCGACGTCGCCGTCGTGTGGGCGCAGACCGGCGAGCTCGGGGACGTGAGGGGGATCCGCGGCTTCGTGGTGCCGACCGACACGCCGGGCTTCAGCGCCAAGGACCAGAAGGGCAAGCTCTCGCTGCTGGCCTCGGACACCAGCGAGCTCGTGCTGGAGGACGTCGATCTGCCGGAAGACGCGATGCTGCCGGAGAGCACCGGGGGGCTCAAGCACCCGCTCATGTGCCTCACGCAGGCCCGCTACGGGATCGCCTGGGGTGCGGTCGGCGCGGCGATGGCGTGCTTCCACGAAGCGCTCTCCTACTCGAAGGAGCGCGTCATGTTCGACACGCCCATCGGCGGCAAGCAGATCCAGCAGGTGCGCCTGGCCAACATGCTCACGAGCATCACGCAGGGTCAGCTCCTGACGTACCGGCTCGGTCGCATGAAGGACGAGGGCACGATGACGCCGCAGCAGGTCTCGCTGGCCAAGCGGGCCAACTGCAGCATGGCCACCGACATCGCGCGGGAGGCGCGCCGCCTCCTGGGCGGCAACGGCATTCTCGTGGAGTACCACTCGATGCGGCACATGGCCAACCTCGAGTCCGTCTACACCTACGAGGGGACGGACGACATCCACGCGCTCATCCTCGGTCAGACGCTGACCGGCCTGAACGCCTTCTAGTCCCGCTCGGAAAATGGGCGCCGAAGGGGTGGGCCGGCCGGAGTCGATCGTCGATCGCCTCGAGGCCAACGCCGACGTCTTCGCCGGCCTCCTCCGCGGCGTCTCGCCCACGCTCGCCGTGTGGCGTCCGGACCCGGACCGCTGGTCGATCCTCGAGGTCGTCTGTCACCTGGCCGACGAGGAGATCGAGGACTTCCGCACCCGGATCGACTACGCGCTGCACCGGCCGGACGAGACGTGGCCCCCGATCGACCCCGAGGGGTGGGTGACCGAGCGCGGATACGCGGGGCGCGACCTCTCCGAGGAGGCCGACCGCTTCCTCGAGCGCCGGAGCGACTCCGTGGCGTGGCTGCGCGGCCTGGAGGCGCCGGACTGGGCATCCACCGGTGTCCATCCGCGCCTGGGCCCGCTCTCCGCCGGGACGCTCCTGGCCAACTGGCTGGCGCACGACCTGATCCACGTACGCCAGATCACGCGCCTCCACCGTCAGGCGCTGGAGGCGGAGCTCCCGGGCGCCCCGCTCGACTACGCGGGGCGCTGGTAGCAGCCGGGCCGGACGCCCGCCGCCGGCGCCCGGAGGGCGCGTCGGCTCCAGAGCCCACGACCGCCGGACGATACTCCGCAGAGAGGGCGTTCCGGGTGGCTCGCTTGTTGCACCTCCCGCCCCGGATGGCCGGCCGCAGGGTCGACCCGTCCTGCCTTCGGGCCCCGCGCCGTGGGGTCTGTCCACCGAAGACGAAGGAGCCACGAGGGTGTTCTCCCCCCAGCAGCCTGTATCACCCGGTGAACAATTGTGCCGGGCGCGCGTCGCTCCGGCGGCGAGGCGCCCGCGGGCCGGACGGCCCGCGTGGGTCGTCGCGCTCGTCGCGCTCGGCGCCTCGGCGTGCGAATACCCGACGAGCGCGCCCATCGTCGAGACGCGGTGGGCCGCTCCCATCGAGAGCACCCGCTTCGGCGTGGGGGACCTCCTTCCCGGCGACGTGACCATCGCGCCGGATTCGAGCGCCTTCATCGTCGACTTCGACCCGGTCTCGTTCGGCACCAGCCTCGGGGCGATCTGCCCGCCGTGCGCCTTCGCCAACGGCGCGACGGTCCCGAAGCCGGCCTTCTCCGACAACTTCGGGTCGACGGTGAGCTTCCCGCCCGAGGTCACCTCGGTGACGATCCTCGACGGCTCGGTCCTCGTTCAGATCACCAACGGCCTCAACTTCGATCCGATCAATCCGGGCGGAGCCACGGGGTCGTTCTCGATCGAGCTGCGCGACGGTGCCGACGGCGATCTCGTGGCCAGCGCCTTCGTGGACGGTGCGACGACGCCCTTCCCGCCGGGGACGACGCTCGACGTCGTCCTGCCCTTCCAGCCGGTGGTGCTCGACGGGGCGCTCGAGGCGGACATCGCGGTCGACTCCCCGCTCGGAGACCCGATCACGATCGACTCGTCGCTCTCGATCTCGGTGACCGCTACGGTCGACCAGGTGCGCGTGTCCGAGGTGGCCATCGACGTGTCCGCCGAGTCCGTGACTCTGGATCTCTTGTCTCTCGATCACGACGAGATCGGTTTCGGTGCGAACAGCCGCAGCGAGTGCCTCGGAGTCTCGCTG
>CALJLC010000072.1 GCA_937982605.1 uncultured Gemmatimonadales bacterium
GGTCACCATCCACGCCGGGGAGGGCTTCGGCTCTCCTTCGATCCGTCAGGCGCTCGAGCTGGGCCACGCCCGCAGGATCGGCCACGGGACCCGCCTCGGGGAGGATTCCGGGCTGCTGGACGAGGTCCGCCGTCGGGGCATCCCGCTCGAGGTCTGCCTGACGTCGAACGTGCAGACCGGCGTCGTCCGGAGCATCGCGGCGCACCCGGCCGCGTCGTACCTCCGTGCCGGAGTGGCCGTCACGCTGTGCACGGACAACCGCCTCATGTACGGCGTGACCCTCCTCGACGAGAACCGCAGCGCCCGCGACGCGCTCGCGCTCGCGGAGGACGAGCTGTGCCGGATCGCCCGCACCGGCTTCGAGCACGCCTTCGTGGACGAGGCGACCCGCGCGGCGCTCCTGGCCGACTTCGACCGGGCGGTCGACGCGGCGATCTGACCGCTCCGACGGGCGGGCGGTGGACGGCGCTCCCGCTCACGCCTCGGCGGCGAGCATCTCCTCCGCCAGGTCGACGAACTCCTTCGACCCGAGATAGAGCGGAGTCCGCTGGTGGAGCGACTCCGGCTGGACGTCCATCACGTCCCCCGAGCCGGTGATCGCCCGCCCGCCCGCCTGCTCCAGGATCATCGCCATCGGCGCACACTCGTAGAGCAGCCGCAGCTTCCCTTCCGGCTTGTCACGCTCCCCGGGGTACATGAAGAGGCCGCCCTGGAGGAGCGTCCGGTGCACATCGGCCACCAGCGACCCGATGTAGCGCGAGCCGAAGCCTCCCTCCGTCTTCAGATGGCTCACGAGCCGCTGCTGTCCGCGGGTCCACCGGGCGAAGTACGCCTCGTTCACGGAGTAGACCTTCCTGGGCGGGTCCGGAAGGCGCATGTTCGGGTGGCTGAGCAGGAACTCGCCGATTGAGGGGTCGAGCGTGAAGCCGTGCACGCCCGCGCCCGTCGTGTACACGAGCATCGTGGACGAGCCGTAGAGGATGTAGCCGGCGGCCACCTGCTTCGAGCCGGGCTGCAGGCAATCCTCGAGCGTGCCGCGCTCCCCGGACGAGCGCTTCCGGTGGATCGAGAAGATCGTCCCGATGGAAACGTTCACGTCGATGTTCGAGGAGCCGTCGAGCGGATCGTAGATCACGACGTAGTCGCCCGCCTCGAACTTGTCCGGGATCGGAAGGAACGTCTCGTTCTCCTCGGACGCCATGCACGCCACCAGCCCCGTGTGGTCGAGCGCCCGGTACATGACCTGGTCGGCGAAGACGTCGAGCTTCTGGACCGTCTCTCCGTGCACGTTCTCGTCCCCGGAAGCGCCGAGGATGTCCACCAGCCCGGCCTGGTTGACCTCACGCCCGATCAGCTTCGCCGCGAGGGCGATGTCGTACAGGAGGTTCGTGAACTTGCCGGTGGCCTCGGGGTGACGGCGCTGCTCGTCGACGAGGAAGCGCGAGATCGTGACGACGTGGCTTTCGGGCATGGCGAGTCGGCAGGGGCCACCGCCCGGCGGCGGCGGACGGATCGTGGCGTGGCTGGCACGACAAGGTAATGCGGCCCGTCAGCGCACGCGCGCCGTCCCGTCCCGGTCCACGAGCACCCGAACGGTTCCGGCGAGGTCGGTGCGCACGACGCGCGCGCCCGAGCGCTCCAGCCGCCGCAGGACCTCCGGAGCCGGGTGGCCGTAGCGGTTGGATCGACCGACCGAGATGAGCGCGATCTCGGGTCGAACCGCCGCGAGGAACGACGGGTCGGTCGACGTGCGGCTGCCGTGGTGGCCCACCTTCAGGAGATCGAGGTCGCCGATCCGCGGGGCCAGGGCCCGCTCCGTGTCGACGTAGGCGTCACCCGTGAGCAGCGCCTCGAAGCCGTGCCACGACAGCAGGAGCACCACGGAGGCCGTGTTGCCCTCGGCGACGTCCGCGGGGAGGGTGTCGGGGTGGAGGACACGCACACCCACGCCGTCCACGTCGAGGACGTCCCCCGCCCTCGCCGCGGCCCAGGGGATCCCCCGGGCCGCAGCGTGCGAGACGAGGGAGGCGTACTCGGCCTTGGGCGCCACCAGCATCGGATCGAGGACGAGCCGGGGCGGCGCGTGGTCGAGCACGGCCGCCGCGCCGCCGATGTGGTCGAGGTCGGGGTGGGTCAGCACGAGCCACTCGAGCCGGGACACGCCCCGGCCCCTGAGGTAACGCACCACCGGATGACCCCCGGCGTCACCGCGGACCGGCGGTCCGGCGTCGACGAGCAGCCAGCGGCCGCGCGGCGTCCGGACGGCCAGCGCGTCTCCCTGGCCCACGTCGATCATGACGATCTCCAGGCGGCGCGCCGCGCCGAGGCCGGACAGGGCCGGCCATCCCACCCCGAGGGCCACTCCCCAGACGACGATCAGCCGGAGGCGGGTGCGCCCTCCGACTCGGGGTGCCCGCGCCGACGCGACCGCCACGGCGACCCCGAGGCAGGCCGCCACCACGGTCGTGCGGCTGGTCCACGCGGACGCCCAGGGCCATTCCGCCGCCTTCGCCGTGAGCGCGACCAGCGCGTCGAGGGCCCAGCCCACGCCGCCGGCCAGGAACGGCGCTATCGGTCCGGGCAGGAGGTCGAGCCCCAGCGTCACGATCGCCGACGGCAGCGCGAAGCCGACGAGCGGGGTGGCGACGAGGGTGACGGGGATCCCCACCAGCGAGATCCGCTCGAAGTGCCACGCCACGATCGGTAGCGTGGCGACGGTCGCGGCGACCCCGGCGGCGAGCGCCGAGGCCGCTCCGGCCGGCACGCGCGCTCCCGGGAAGGCGGCATCGGTCAACCGGCTCGCGACCCGCGCGATGCGGCGCTCGAGCGGCGCGGCCCAGGCCAGCAGTCCGCCCGCTCCGGCAAAGGAGAGCTGGAAGCCGGGCTCGGCGAGCGCGGCCGGATCGAGGACGAGCAGCACGAGCGCGGCCGACGCCAGCGGGCCCCACCGGCTCGGCGGGTGGCCCCGCGCACGCGAGACCGCCACGAAGCCGAGGATCAGCGCCGCCCGGAACGCCGCGTCCGGAAAGCCGATGACCCCGACGTAGAGCCACGCCCCGCCCGCGGCTCCGAGTGCCGACGTGCGACGGGAGCGACCGGCCGCGCGGAACAGACCCAGGAGCAGCCCCGCGATCAGGCCGACATGGAATCCGGAGATGGCCAGCAGGTGCGCGATGCCCGCCACGGCGAAGCCACTCCGGAGCTCAGGCGCGAGTCCCTCGCGGCGCGCGAGCACGAGCGCGGAGACCAGCGGACCGTGGCGGGGATACAGCCGGTGCAGGCGCCCCACGAGTCGGTCCCGCCACCGGACGGCCGCCCAGCGCAGCCCGCCGACGATGTCGAGGCACTCCCACGCGGGCGCCACGGGCCCGGGCCGGGTCACGGTGTCGGGTCGGAGGCGCAGCGCGTGGGCTCGGAGCCAGGGCGCGCCCCTCCCCGCCTGCCACACGCCGTCGACTTCGAGCGGCACGCCCGCGGGCGCCACCGGCGCCGCCCCGGTGCCGAGACGGTTCGCCGTCGGGCCGGCTGCGCCGGGACCGACGACCAGGGTGACGGCGCAGCCGAAGTCCTCGATCTCCAGGGGCGCGGAGCCCGAGCGCGGGGAGGCGAGCAGACGGCCGCGGACCGTGGCGGCCTGCCCGGGCGAGACCGACGCGCACGCGTCGGCGCGGGCCCC
>CALJLC010000073.1 GCA_937982605.1 uncultured Gemmatimonadales bacterium
GGGTCGGTCATCCAGAAGAGCACGAGGATGAAGGACGCCAGGCCGAGCAGCACGAAGAGCCCGACCTGCGCCTCCTTCCCGCCGGACCCGCGCGGCGCGGCCGCCAGGATCTCCTGATCGGAGGGGGTCCGACCCCCGTCGTTCATGTCGCTCATGTCAGGTCGTCGCCATGTCCAGGGCGGCCTCGGCGGCCGCGCGATCCACGAAGGCCCGAACCACCGGGTCCGGGCAGTTTCGGAACTCCTCCGGCGTACCGCAGAAGCGCAGCGTGCCCCCGCTCAGCATCGCGACGCGGTCGCACATGAGGAGCCCTCCTTCCACGTCGTGCGTGACCACGAGCGACGTGACCTCCAGCTCACCCGAGAGTCGCTTGATGAGACGCTCCACCGCCGCCGTGTTGACCGGATCGAGGCCGGTGGTCGGCTCGTCCCACAGCAGGATCTCCGGCCGCCCGACGATGGCTCGGGCGATGCCCACCCGCTTCTTCATGCCGCCGGACAGCTCCGACGGGAGCTTCGCGAGGATCTCCCGGGGCTCGAGGTTGACGATCTCGAGGGCCTCCCAGACCCGGCGGGCGGTGTCTGCCCGTGACATCCGCGCGATCTCGGACTCCGGCAGGCCCATCGAGACGTTGTCGAAGACGTTGAGCGAGTCGAAGAGCGCCGCGTGCTGGAAGACGTACCCGATCTTGCGCCTAACCTGCTCGAGCGAGCCGGGCGGACCGTGATGGACCGAGATGCCGTCGACGTGCACGTCGCCACGGTCCGGCACGATCAGGGCGAGCGTGGTCTTCAGGAGCACGCTCTTGCCGGTGCCGGACGGACCGAAGAGCGCGAACATCTCGCCGGTCTCGACGGTCATGTCGACCCCGCTGAGCACGGGGATGTCGAAGGCCTTGTGGACGTCGATGTAGCGGATCACGGGCTCGCTCCTACTGCAGCATCAGCGGCGGGAAGAGCGCGTCGATGATCAGGATCGTGAGGATCATGAACATCACGGCCTGGGTCGTCTGCAGCCCGACGCCCTCGGCCCCGCCCTTGGTGCGCAGCCCCATGTGGACCGAGATCACCGGAATGACGAAGCCGAACACCACGGCCTTCGAGAAGCCGTAGAAGAGGTCCCAGCTGTGCCAGAAGAGCCGGGCGCCGTAGAAGAACGTCTCCTTGCCGAGCCCGCCGTCGAGATCGGCCATGAGCATCCCGGCATAGATGCCGACGACATCGGCGAAGCCCACCAGGAGCGGCATGGTGATGAGGCCCGCGATGATCCGCGGCGCGGCGAGGATCGCCACCGGGTCCCGGCCGAGCGACTTGAAGGCGTCGATCTGCTCGGAGACGACCATGGTGCCGAGCTCCGCGGTGATGCGCGCCCCGATGCGCCCCACGAGCACGATCGCCGTGAGGAGCGGGCCGAGCTCGAGCACGACGCTCTGGACGACGAGCGTGCCCAGAACGTAGCGGGGCGACGAGGAAATGAGCTGGTAGCCGCCCTGCTGGCTCGTCACGATGCCCGCGAGCGACGCGGTGACGAAGACGATGGGCAGGCTCTGGATGCCCATGATGTGCGTCTGGGTCAGCACGTCGCGGAAGCGCACGCGGAGCCGCACGACGGCCACGAAGGAATCCCAGGTGAGCATCCCCAGCGCGCCGGCATGCTCCAGCGTGATGCGGTAGGCGCGTCCGATCCTGGCGAACCAGCCGACGACGGCGGTCGGGATGGGATGGGCCACGGCCAGACGCTTCACCGGAACGGGGTCGGGGTGTGTCGATCCGCTCCGGGCTTCGACCGGGCCCGCCGCGGCGCCGAACCTTCACCGAAAACCTCAGGAAAATCAACCACTCCCGGGGGTGCCGACGGCGACCGGATCGGCCCCTTCCGCCCTGCGCGCCGTCGCCTCGACGCGCGCCATGAAGAGACGCGGCTCGATGGGCTTCCGGACGTAGTCGTCGGCCCCCTCCTCCAGGAGCTGCGTCTCCAGGACCTCGTCCTGCTCGCCCGTCACGACGATCACCGGCAGGTCACGGGTGGCGGGCCGGTCGCGGAGCTCCCAGACGAGCTCGAGGCCGTCCATGCGCGGCATGTTCAGGTCGGCGACGACCAGCTGGACGTCGTCTTCGGCGCCGGCGGCGTCGAGCGCGGCCACTCCGTCCGCGGCCTCGATCACGCGATACCCCCGCTTCTCGAGCATCGAGCGGACCATGAGCCGCGCCGAAGGCTCGTCGTCCACGACCAGGATCGTGGGCGGGCCGCTACGTGTTCGACGCGCCGGCGGTGCGGGCGGCGCGTCCGCGGGCGCCGCGGTCGGAACGGGATCGAGGGCGACCTCCGGCGGGCGACGGCGCGGGGAAGCCCCGTCGAGCTCGTCGAGAGCCACGGCGATGGCGGCCGGGTGCGCCACCCGGAAGACGGGCTTGCGTCCGGTGAGCTGCTCCAGCTCGAGCTCGGTGGAGAGCGAGGCGGGGTTCGCCGTCGCCACGGTGATCGAGCGCGGATCCTCCTGAAGCGGAACGATTCCGTGCGCGGCGATCAGCGCCTCGGGCACGAGCCGCCGGGCGGACCGGGTCCGGGCCTCGAGATCGGCCACGTCCAGGCCGAAGTAGTCGGCCACCCGCGCCACCAGCGCACCCGGCTCGAGGCCGGCCTCCCGCGCCACCAACTGCCAGCTCCGCTCGGAGCGCACGTCCAGGGGACCTTCGGCCTCCGGTGCGGCCCCGGCGGGAAGGCCGGCGGCGCGCGCGAGCCAGGAGCCCGCGGCTCCCTGCGTGGTCGCCTCGCCCTCTTCGGGCCCGGCCCCCTGCGCGAACGCCTCGAGCTCCGCGGCGAGCCCCTCGACGCGTCGGAGGACGTCGACGTTGGAGGAGACCTCGAGCAGCATGGCCAGCTCGGAGATCTGGGGGAAGCCGAAGGACGCCCCGGAGCCGCGCAGCGACATGCCGATGCTCCGCCCCGAGTCGAAGGCGTCCTTGTCACCCCCACGGAGACGTGGAACGAGCGCGCGCAGCTCCTCGATGCGACGCCGCATGGCATCGCGATACCACTTCTGGAGGTCGGGGCGTGGTCGGGTCAGGTCGCCTCCCGGGTGGTCAGCGCCTTGGGAGCGGGGTGACCCGGGCGCCGGGTCTCCGTACGATAGGCGCGCGGCTTTCGCCGTCCAAGACCCGGCCCTCGTTCTCTCCGATCCCGACAACATGCCCCCCTCCGGTCCGCTTTCCGGTCGCACCGCTCTGGTCACGGGCGCCACCGCGGGCATCGGCCGCGCCGTGGCGCTGACGCTCGCCCGGGCGGGCGCCGAGGTCTCCGTCACGGCGCGCAGAATCGACCGGCTGGAATCGCTGTGCGACGAGATTCGCGGCGAGGGCGGCAGGGCTGTCGCCTTCGAGGCCGACGTGACCGACCTCGAGGCGGTCCGGGGGGTCGTGGCAGGGACGATCGAGGCGACCGGCGGCCTCGACATCCTGGTGGCCAACGCCGGCGTCATGAAGGTCGCGCCCGTCCCGGACAACGACGTGGACGCGTGGACCCACATGGTCGACGTCAACATCAACGGGGTCCTGCATTGCGTGTCGGCGGCGCTCCCGAGCATGGTCGAGCGGGGC
The DNA here is from genome assembly GCA_937982605.1 of uncultured Gemmatimonadales bacterium. Taxonomy (GTDB): domain Bacteria; phylum Gemmatimonadota; class Gemmatimonadetes; order Longimicrobiales; family Gaopeijiaceae; genus UBA2589. The sequence continues at coordinate 3,597 of CALJLC010000073.1, forward strand.
TCGGGTCACATCGTGACGATCGGCTCGGTGGCGGGGCGGCGGCCCTTCCCCGGGGGCGCCGTCTACGCCGCTACGAAGTTCGCGGTGCGGGCGCTGGCCTGGGGCCTGCACCTGGAGCTCGGCAACGCGCACGGGATCCGGGTCACGGACGTCCAGCCCGGCTACGTGGCCACCGAGCTCCTCTCCGACCAGCCGGGGACGCAGCAGGCGTGGGACGCGGCGTGGTCCGGGCGCCGCACCCTGCAGCCGGAGGACGTGGCGCGCGCGGTGGAGTTCGCCGTGACTTCGCCGGATCACGTCTCGGTGAGCGAGATCCTGGTGCGTCCCACCGATCAGCCGACGTAGGACGCACACCCCGCCCCCGGGGCGGTCCCCCGGAGGCGCCCGATGATCGCTGCCCCCGGCGCCACGAGAAGAGGGCGCCCGGCCAGGCCGGACGCCCTCTCGGAGGAGCGGCGCTAGAAGGCGCCGACCGCCGGTTCCCGCCTCGCGGTCAGTCCTGCGAGATCGGCCGGTCGTCGGCCGCCCCGTAGTAGATCCCGTTGAAGAGCAGGCCGAAGGTCCCGTGCGCCTGGGCGCGGAAGGTGACCTTCGGACCGAAGAGGAAGATCTTGCCCTGACCGTAGTCGGCCTCGATGGCACCGACGCCGTCCTGCAGGTAGCGCTCGCCCCACGCCCAGCCGCTCTTGAGCGGTGCGGCGGTGTCGTACCAGCCGATCCGCCGCACGCCCTGGGCCTCCGCCCCGGCCCGCAGCGAGAACGTCGGCGAGTGGCTGAACAGCACGTTCGCGCGCTCTCCGAATCCGTGGGTTAGAGGCGAGACGTGCTCGACCTTCATGTCCAGCACCGAGCCGGGCGTGAAGTACTCCTCACGCGGCAGGGGACGACCGTCCGCCCCGACGAGGTGGTTGTCGACGGGAAGCCCGGCGTGGTACGCCAGGTTGGACGACGAGCCGATGGCGATCGCCGCGCCTCCGTCCCGCACGAAGTTCAGGATCTGCGGGATCGTCCGCTCCGGGGTCACGTCACCCATGCGGCGCCGGTACTCGTCCGGGACGGTCTCCGGGTCCGGTCCGCGGCCGAAGAAACCGCCGCCGCCTCGCCCGTTGTCCATCCCGGGGATCGCGCCGTCCTCGAAGACGAGCACGTCGTAGTCGTCGAGGTCGCCCGAGTCGAAGTCCGGCGGGAAGAGAACGTCGAAGTCGAACTCGAAGTCCTCCAGGATCATGCGCGTCCAGCCCGACGGCATCGATCCGCCATACTCGTCCCAGAGCCCGATCTTCACCGGCTCGAGCTCCATCGCCGATCCGCTCGGGCGCTCGGTCACGCCGACGAAGCTGAGCCCCTTCTCCCGCGCCAGCCGGTCGACGACGGCGCGGTCGGTCTCCAGGTAGAAGGCGCCCGCCCCGAAGGTGCGGCCGCCCACGGTGACGGGGTCGCTGTACCACCACGCGTCGTCACCCGCGGCGAGGACGCGGTTGACCGCCACGAAGGCGTCGTTGATGTGGTCGGTGACGTAGCCCCGCGCGTTCGACGCACCCGCGACGACGCCCGCCGGGGGCGTAGCGATGATGTCGGGAATCGGCTCGAAGGGCCCGTCGAAGCCGTCGAGGATCCGGTCGAACTCCACGCCCATCTGCCAGGCTAGGGTCCAGCCGGTGTTGTCGTACGGCGCGGTCGGCGGAGCGCCGGGTAAGGCGAACTGGTACGGGTGCTGGTGCTTCTCGAACATGTCGAAGACGTGGGGCCGGAACGCCTGGTCCGCCTTCACGACGTAGGAGCCGGCCGGATACCGCGTCCCCGCCACGCTGAAGTCCGCGGTGGCCCGATGCACGTCGACGCCGTTGTACAGCAGCGTGTTGACGAACTTCGTCGCGGTGAGGAAGTCGCGCTGGCTCGACGGGATGACGAAGCCGCGGGGGTCGCGGTCGGCCGGATTACGCAGGATGCGCTCCCAGTCCTCCCGGGTTCCGCGGTCGATCTCCTCCGCCGCGGCGTCGATCTCGAAGGGCAGCGTCGTCCACGAGTCGGTGCGGCCGCGCTCGATCGAGTTCATCCCCATCTGCCAGATGTTGAAGAGCAGGTGGTCGGAGTTGCGCGACGCGTAGTCGAGGACCGCCCAGTTGGCCGTCTGCGAATACTCGACCGACTGGCGGAAATGCCACGGTCCCGGCTCGACCGGCAGCGGGATATCCGCCTTCGGCATCTGGCGCCCGGGAATGAACGGGATCTCGATCGGCGTGGGGTGACCGATCGTCTCGGTCAGCAGCCCGATCATGTTCTTGAAGTACGGCGTCGTGCGCAGCCCGCCGTTCCACCACGTGGAGTACGACGCGCCGGAGCGCATCGTCGTTCCGCCCTTGCCCTCCCGCACGAAGCGGTGGTGCATCGCCGAGCCGACCTGGTCGA
>CALJLC010000074.1 GCA_937982605.1 uncultured Gemmatimonadales bacterium
CCGCGTCGGTCGGGGGCGGACCGTCCACGAGCGCGGCGATGGCGAGGCCGCGGTGGTCGGCCGACGGAATCCGGTCGTCGTCGGGCACGGGCACGTATCTCACGCGGCGCGGTCCCAGTCGTGCACGGTGCCGTCGTCGAGGACGCCGCGGGCTCCGCCCCCCGACCACGCCGTGCCGTCCCAGACCAGGCGAGCGCCTTCGTCGAGGAGCACGCACCGCTCCGGCGCCAGCCGGCGGGACAGGCGGAGCATGCGGCCGGGATCGTCGGTGCGCAGCCGCTCGGTTGCGCTCGGCAGCGCCACGACGCCCGGGGCGAAGCCGAGGCCGGGAAGGGCGACCTCGGCGTGGCCTCTCCCGATGGCCGGCTGATCGTTGTACAGCACGACGCGCCGGCACAACGCCATCGCGCCGGCGGAACAGCCGACGAGGACCTTGTCGGCCATGAGCTCGGCGAGGCCGAAGAGGGCGATCCGGTTCAGGATCACGGCCACGTGCCCCCCCTCGATCACCACGGCGTCCACGCCGCGGAGCTGGCGCGCGAGCTCGGAGCGCTGCCGCGCGACGGCGGGTCGCTGGAGGAGCCGCGTGCGGGTGTCGAAGTCGGCGCGCACCCGCTCGATGCGGGCGAGGAGGTGGGCGTCGAGTCGCTGGATCGCCGCCAGAGCCGCCGCGCGCTCCGGAGCGATGAGGTGCTCGGGTCGGTCGAGCTCCAGCAGGTCGAGCCACGCCTGACCGGCCGGTTCGAGCTGACGGTTGTACAGCCCTCGCAGCATGCGAAGGTCGTTCTGCATCGCACGGTGCTCGGCCTGCAGCTCGGGGTCCTCGGCCCAGACGTGCTCCCCGCGGCCGTGCAGGTGCAGACGCACGCCGCGGCCGGCGAGCTGGGCCATGAGCTGCCCGTCCTCGTCCTCGCGCTCCTGCCACCCGGCCGTGATCGTGGCCACGGGGCCCGAGACGCCCAGGTCGTGGAGCACGGCCCCGACCGTGGGTGCGTGGAACTGCGGCCCGAGCAGGGCCACCGGGCGGTTCGTCACGAGGCGCGTACCCGGATCGTCCGGCCCACGTCGTCGAGCATGCCGCGCAGCGTGTCGTAGTCGGGGTGGCGCATCCGCACCCACGCGTTGGCCATGTAGCCGGCCTCGACCGGCTGCGTCGGCGTGCCGGGCTCGGGAAGGTGCGCGTCGATGATCCACTCGCCGTGGCGGTCCTGGATCTGCTCGACCCCTTCGTATCCGCTGATGTGACCGTCCCGGTCGGGCCGGAGGGTGATCATCCCCGCGGAGAACTCCCGGGACGCCTTTCGCCCCGTGCGCCCGTAGAGCACCGCCAGCGCCCACTCCCCGTAGATGTCGATCCCGTTCGCCGCGGCGTAGAGGTCCCACATGCGGACGCCGGGCGGACGGCAGCCGATCTCGGAGAACTTGAGGCCCCGGGGTCCGAAGAACCACTCCATGTGCGTCGCGGAGGTGTCGATCTCGAGCGCGTCGATCACCGTGCGCCCCATCTCCAGCACCTCCTGGTAGGCGGGCGCCGTGGCGATCCGGTTCGTCGTGACGATCTGCGGCGAGATCCAGCGGGTGCGCATCGCCTCGAGCACGTTCGGGAAGTAGTGCGAGGCGAACTCGTGCGCGACGCTTCCTCCGATCGTGATCGTGTCGTAGAAGCCCTCGTGCCCCTCGATGAACTCCTCGATGGCCACCTGGCCGCCACGGCCGATCCCGCTCTCGTCGAGGATCCTGTGCAGCCCCTGCAGATCGTCGGCCCGGTGGGTGCCCGACGCACCCGCACCGGAGCGGGGCTTCACGATCAGCGGAAAGCCCACCTCCCCCGCGAAGGCGACGAGCTCGTCACGATCCCCGCCCCCCGTCGAACGGGCGCAGGGGACGTCGGCCGCCCGCAGCACCTCCTTCATCGAGGGCTTGTCCCGGCACAGGAAGGTCGTGCGGACCGAGGTGCCGGGGATCCCGAGCTCCTCGCGGATCTGCGCGGCCGCCATCATGTGGGCCTCGACGGTTGCCTCGAGCCGGTCGACGGGAAGCCGTCGGTGGACGGCGCGTACGCGCTCCACCACGGTGGGCACGTCCACCACCGAGCGGACCTGCTCGTAGTGGATCATCCACGCGCGCAGCTCCGCGTCCAGCGCCTCCTTGGGCCGCTCGCCGACGCCGGTAATCGTGGCGCCGGCCTGACGGAGCGCGCGCACGAACTGCTTCTGGTTGGCCGGGAAACACGGCTCGACGAAGACGATGTGCACGACGTGCGGCCTCCGGGTGGGTGGGGCGCGAAAAGATAGGCGGATCGGGGGCCCGCAGGTACCGCTCGCCCCGCGGGCGCTTACCTTATCGCGCCGTCCGACGCGGCCTGCACCGTTCCCCCGCGCTCCATGAAATCCGTCGTCTTCGTCGCACCCTTCTTCGCCGAGACCACCCTGCGCTTCGTGAGCGCGGCCTCGCTCACCGAGGGCGCCCGCACGACGCTGGTCACGCAGGAGCCGGCCGAGAAGCTGCCCCCCGCCCTCCGCTCCAGGCTGGCGGGGCACGTCCGCGTGCCCGACGCGCTCGATCCGCGCACGGTGCGCGCGGCGGTCGAGCAGGTGGCCCGAGGCTCCGGTGGACGCGTCGATCGACTGCTCGGAACGCTCGAGGAGCTCCAGGTGCCGCTCGGCGAGGTCCGCGACACGCTCGGCATCGAGGGGATGGGCGCGGAGGCGGGCCGCAACTTCCGGGACAAGGCCCGCATGAAGGAGGTGCTGCGCGCCCACGGGCTGCCGTGTGCCCGACACGCGCTCGCGCACACACCCGCCGAGGCCGAGGCGTTCGTGGCCGAGGTCGGCTACCCCGTCATCGTGAAGCCGCAGGCGGGCTCCGGATCCCGGGGCACCTACCGGCTGGCCGGTCCGGACGACCTCGCCGGGTGCCTGCGCTCCATGCCGCCGACGCCCGCGCGACCGCTCGTTTTCGAGGAGTTCATCGTCGGCGAGGAGCACTCCTTCGATTCGATCACGCTCGGGGGGCGGCCCGTCTGGTATTCGATCAACGACTACCTGCCCGGCGCCCTCGACGTGATCCGGGAGCCGTGGATCCAGTGGTGCGTTCTCCTTCCCCGCGAGGTCGAAGACCCCCGCTACGACGGGATCCGGCGGGTCGCGGCCGACGCGCTCGCGGCGCTCGGCATGGACACCGGAATGAGCCACATGGAGTGGTTCCGGCGCCCGGACGGGTCGGTGGCGATCTCGGAGGTCGGGGCGCGGCCGCCGGGTGCGCGCTTCGTGCATCTCATCTCGTGGGCGCACGACTTCGACCTGTTCAGGGCGTGGGCCGACGTCGTGATCCACGGTCGCTTCACCCCGCGTCCCCGACCGTACGCCGCGGGCGCCGCCTATCTGCGCGGGCAGGGCACCGGGCGCGTGAAGCGGGTCCACGGCCTCGACGACGTCCTCGCCCGCCTGGGCCCGCTCGTGGTGGAGAAGCGGATTCCGGCGCCCGGCCAGCCGACGACGGGCACGTACGAGGGCGAGGGCTTCATCCTCGTTCGTCACCCCGAGACGCGCGTCGTACGCGACGCGCTCGCCCGCATCGTCTCGACCGTACGGGTCGAGCTCGCTTGACTTCCGCGCACACCTGGAGGAGCCGATGAACGTCCTCATGATCTCGCCCGGCTTCCCCCGCGAGATGCGCTACTTCACCCGCGGACTCGCGGAGGTCGGAGCTCGCGTGGTCGGCCTCGGTGACCAGCCGGAGTCCGCGCTCGAGGAGCCCGCCCGCTCGGCGCTGGCCGCGTACGTGCAGGTCCGCAACTGGCGCGACGAGGACGCCGTCCTGGCCCAGGTCGCCAACGTGGCGCGCAAGGTGCGCATCGATCGGGTCGAGTGCCTCTGGGAGCCGTACGTGGTGCTGGCCGCCCGCATCCGGGAGATGCTCGGGCTGCCCGGCATGACGGTGCAGGAGACGATCCCCTTCCGCGACAAGGAGACGATGAAGCAGGTGCTCGACGCGGCGGGGATCCGGACGCCCCACCACTACCGCGCGCTCACCGCCGCTCAGGTCGTGGAAGCCGCCGAGACGATCGGCTTTCCGGTGATCGTGAAGCCGATCGCCGGGGCGGGCTCGGAGAGCACGTACCGGGTCGAGTCACGCGAGCAGCTCGACGCCGTCCTCCCCGCGCTGCGCTCGGTTTCCGAGGTCTCCGTCGAGGAGTTCGTGGAAGGCGACGACATGACGTTCGAGACGATCTGCGTCGACGGTCGTGTGCTCTTCTACAGCGTCGGGACGTACATCCCGCGCGCGCTCGACATGAAGATGAACGAGTGGATCAGCCCGATCACGCTCGTCTATCGCGATCCCGATCGCGAGGATCTGGCGCCTGGCCGCGAGATGGGCCACGCGGTGCTGAAGGCGCTCGGATTCCGGACGGGCTACACGCACATGGAGTGGTACCGCACCCGGGACGGCGAAGCGGTATTCGGGGAGATCGGAGGTCGGCCTCCCGGAGCGTACCTGGTGGATCTCATCAACTACGCCTCGGACATCGACAGCTACACCGGGTGGGCCGAGGCCGTGGTCCACGGTCGCTTCACCCAGCACGTCGAGCGGAAGTACAACGCGGCGTGGATCTTCAAGCGGGCGAGGGGTCGCGGGCGCATCCAGCGCTACGACGGCCTCGAGGCGCTCATGTCCGAGATCGGCGACCACGTCGTGCTCATGGACCTCAACCCGATCGGCGCCCCGCGCCGCGACTGGCGCAGCGTGCTGGTCGGCGACGGGATCGTGGTCGTCCGCCACCCGGACCTCGACCGCACGATCGAGATGGCCGGGAAGGTGGCGTCGCGGCTGGATGTGGTGGCGGGGTAGGGGGCGGCGA
>CALJLC010000075.1 GCA_937982605.1 uncultured Gemmatimonadales bacterium
GCGTAGAGCGTGCGCGGATCGTCGGGGTGGATCACGAGGTCGATGCCGCCCGTCATCTCGTCGACGTACAGCACCTTCTCCCAGCTCCGGCCGCCGTCGGTCGTCCGGTAGATCCCACGGTCCGGGTTGTCCCGGTACTCGTGGCCGCTCGCCGCCACCCAGACGATGTCGGGGTCGGTCGGATGGACCACGACCCGCCCGATCGTCTGGGTCTCGGTGAGGCCCATGTGCGTCCACGTTCCGCCGGCGTCCGTCGACTTCCAGATCCCCGCGCCCGCGTGCGAGGAGCGGAAGATGTTGGCCTCGCCGGTGCCGACCCACACCTGGTCCGGATCGGAGGGGGCGATGGCGAGGTCACCGATCGAGGCCGTGATGTCGGAGTCGAAGACGTTCTCCCACGTCACGCCCTCGTTCGTCGTCTTCCACACGCCCCCGGCGGCGGCGCCGACGTACATCGTGTAGGTACGGCCCCGCGGCTCGGCGACGGCGATGTCGGTCACGCGGCCGCTGATGTTCGTCGGACCGAGACGCTGCCAGGGCAGGCTCCGGAACGGGGACGTCTCGACCAGGGTCCGGTGCATGTCGAAGCGAGCCATCCGCTCGGTGGCCGACATCCGATCCTCGGACTGGGCGAGCGACGGCGCGGCGGAGACCAGGGCGAGGAGGGCGGCGACGGCACCCACGAAGGCGTGGGGGCGAGCGGAGCGCCGCGCTCGGGCCGGACGGATCGGCATGAGGTGGCTCGGACGGGATGGGGACGCGCGGGCCGCATGCCCGCTGGCCACCGAAGCTAGGGGTCGGGACGGGCGTGGCCAGTCCCGGCGCGGCTCAACGGGCGTCGAGCTCGAGCACCCGGAGCGCGCCGGTCTCGTAGTCGGGGATCTGGAGCTCGGCCGGATCCGAGGTCACCTCACCGCTCGCGGCGTAGAGGCGGAGCCTCGTGCCCGCCGGCACGCCGCAGAAGCGGAAGAAGCCCGTCGAGCTGGTCGTCGTCTCGAAGCCGTCGGTGAGCTCGCGGATGTTGTTGGGGTTGTTCCGGTCGATGTCCCCGCCGCCCATCGCCGCGTAGCCGGTCCAGCTGACCCGGACGGTGGCGTCCGGAAGGACGCGCCCGCGCGCGTCGACGACCGTCCGGGCCTGCACGACCGAACCGCACGAGCGCTCCTGGCCGCGACACGCCTCGAAGAGCCCGGCGCCCATCGCAGGAATGTGGGACTAGACGTAGGACATCTCCCCCCGGATCACGTCCTTCGGGACCGGCTCCGGGATGTAGCCGGCCTGCTCGAGCCGGGCGTCGACGAAGCGCACCTGATAGCGCCCGTCCGTGAGGCCCGTGATGGAGAACTGCCCGGCGCGGTCCGAGTAGACCTCCTGGTTCGACCCGACGACCCCGACGCGGACCCCCGGCAGGGGGATCCCCAGGGAGTCGGTCACGACGCCCTCGATCCCTCCGGTCTGCGCGCGCTGACCGAGGCTGCGACCTCCGGCCTCGCGCGCCTCCAGGACGAGACCGCCCGTCTGGTGGTACTGGGCGATGTAGGGGCGGCGCTCCCGCTGGAAGTTGGTCTGCGACCCCATGACCGGCATCCGGATCCACCACTCCGGCACGATCCAGGTGCCGTTGGGCATGCGCTCGAAGTCGACGCGGCCCCCGACCATCTCGGACGTCATCTCCGGATCGAGGTACTGATACTCGAACTCGAGCCAGCGGAGCTCCGCCGTCTCCGCGTCGAGCCACATCGTTCCGCCGATGTCCGGGACGTTCTTGCGGTCCCCGGTGGGCTCGAAGCCGAGACCGACGAGGCCCGAGTCGTTGCGACCGGGCAGCCGGAAGCAATGGTTGTCGAGGAAGGGGTCCGAGAGCAGCACCGCCGCGTCGGGGGCGTAGTAAACGAAGTCGCGTCCGTCACGCTGGACGTAGCCGTTCTCGGCCAGATCCTCCGCGGGCCGGCTCTCGAAGGGCGTCGACATGTACCCTTCGCGCTTCTCCTGGTCTTCGTTCAGGATGATCCCGTCCCGGTCCAGCCGACGGTCGTAGCGGACCGTCTCGTACCGGTACGCCCCGCTGCGGTCGGTGAGCGAGGCCGCCGACAGCGCCTTGCGTGCCTCGTCCCAGATACGCGCCACGAGAAGGCCTTCCTGGCCCGGCCGCACGCTGCAGCGTCCGGCGTCCAGCTCGACCTCGATGCCCTCGAGCTGGATCGCGCTCGACTCGAGCCGCAGCTCCTCGTTGATCGTCGTGCCGTCGGAGAGGGTGAAGACGTCCGTCTGCGCCGTCGCCATCCCGATCATCTCCGCGCGCACGCGGTACGTCCCGACCGGCACGCCGATGAAGAGGGCGCGCCCCCGCTCGTCGGTGAGCGTGTTGCGCACCAGTGTCCCGTCGGGGGTCTCGAGCGAGGCGATCGCGCCGACGGAGGGCGCCATCGACTCACCGTCGACGACGCGGACGAGCACGGTCTGGGCCGAAGCGCCGGACGGTGCCAGCGCCATCGCCAGGCATGCGACGAGTAGCGCCGGACCGACGCGGACGGAAAGAGATCGGGTCATACGGCAAATCTGCGGGCGGGCGGAGGCTCTCGGCTACTGGTACGGACACGCCCGGCGGCGGTTCCGCTGGGCGGGGTGCGTTCGCAACCAACCACCCGGGCCCGGCGTCGAACCTTCCAGGAAGGCCGGGTGGACGGTTTCATGCGGAGGAGATCGATGCAGGACGTCAGGTATGCGCTTCGGATGCTCGCCAAGCATCCCGTCTTCACCGGGGTGGCCGTCCTGACGCTCGCCCTCGGAATCGGCGCCAACGCCTCGATCTACACCGTCGTGGAAGCGGTCCTGCTCGAGCCGCTGCCCTTCGAGGAACCCCGGGAGCTGACGCTGCTCTGGACGCACAACGAAGAGCAGAACCAGGCGACGTACATGGTGTCGCCCATGGACTGCGACGACTGGCGCACGATGAACGCCACCTTCGAGTCGATGGCGGCGTACTGGCCCACGACCGGCACGGTGACCGAGCTCGACGGCAATCCGACGCGCGTGCGCGTCGTCTACACCACCGAGGACTTCTTCGACGTCATGGGCGCCGCGCCGCTGGCGGGGCGCACCTTCTCGCCCGACGACGGGCCCGGCTCGACCGCGGTCGCGATCCTGAGCCACGGCTTCTGGCAGCGCCGTTTCGGCGGCGACCCCTCGATCGTGGGCTCCTCGCTCATCCTCGACGGCGGACCGATCGAGATCATCGGCATCCTGCGTCCCGAGCACACCTTTCCGGACGACACCGACGTCTGGCTGAACATGACGTGGTCGATGCAGATCCAGAGCCGGCACGCCCGCTGGATGAGCGCCGTCGGCCGACTCGCCGACGGACGCGACCTCGCGGCCGCCCGCGCCGACCTGACCGGCGTGGCCGCGCGCATCGAGCAGGAGAACCCCGACTCCAATCGGGGCTGGACCGTCACCATGGAGAGCCTGCACGCGGAGATGGTCGGAGACACCCGCACCGCGCTCCTCGTGCTCCTCGGCTCGACGGGTCTGATCCTCCTGATCGCGTGCGCCAACGTGGCGAATCTCCTGCTCTCCCGCTCCGAGGCGCGCAGCCGCGAGATCGCCGTGCGCGTCGCCTTCGGCGCGGGACGGGCCCGACTCGCGCGCCAGCTCGTCACCGAGAGCCTCGTGCTCGCCGGAGCCGGAGCGCTCCTCGGCCTGGCGCTGGCCAAGGTCGGGGTTCGGGCGCTCCTCGGCATCGCGCCGGTCACGCTCCCGCGCGGCGAGACGATCGCCCTCGACGGCACGGTGCTGGCGGTCGTGGCCGGGGTGAGCGTGCTCACGGGGCTGCTCTTCGGGATGGCGCCCCTCGTGCGCCTGCTCGGCTCGGACGTGCACGCGTCGATCCGCGACGGAGGGCGCAACACGGCCGGCTCGAGCCGGCACGGGCTCCAGAACGCCTTCGTGATCGGGCAGTTCGCGATGGCGCTTCTGCTCGTGGTGGGCGCCGGTCTCCTGGTCCGCAGCTTCGAGAACGTGCGGGCGGTCGACCCCGGCTTCGCGTCGGGCGGCGTGCTCACCGCCGAGTTGGACCTCTCCACCTCCGTCGCCGAGACCGATCAGGAAGTCACCGACTTCTACGAGCGCTTCGAGCAGCGCATCGCCGAGCTCCCGGGGGTCACCGCCGTCGGGAACGCCTCGACGCTGCCTCTGGGCGAGGATCTCGACTACGTCCAGGAGGTGCGTTTCGTCGACCGGGAGATCGCCATGGAGCTCGACCCGCGGGCCGCGCTGCGACCCGTCGGTCCGGGCTTCTTCACGGCGATGCGCACGCCCATCGTGGCCGGGCGGGACTTCACGACGATGGATCGCAACGACGCCCCCGGCGCGGTCATCGTGAACGAGGCGTTCGCCGAGCGGTTCTACACGGGGGAGGACCCCGTCGGGGAGAAGATCGCCGACATGCGGATGCGGCTCGGACCCCTCGGCGCCATCCACGTCGCCGCCGGAATCGAGGAGTCCGAGATCGTCGGCGTCGTGAAGGACGTCAAGTACGACGGCCTGCGCGCCGAAGCGACACCGGCGCTCTACTTCAGCGGTCTGCAGTCGTCGATTCGACGCCGAACGATCGCCATCCGCTCCACGACCGGCCCCGAGACGCTCCTTCCGGCCGTGCGCCGCGAGCTCTCGGCCATGAACCCGTCCGTGGCGCTGACGAACATCCGGACGCTGGACGACATCGTGGCCGACGCCCGGTCCCGGGATCGCTTCAGCACGCTCCTCCTGTCGGGCTTCGCGCTCGTGGCGCTGCTGCTGGCCTCCGTCGGCGTCTACGGCGTTCTCTCGTACGCCGTCGCACAGCGCCGCGGAGAGGTCGGCATCCGGATGGCCCTCGGCGCCGACGGCGGCAGCGTCCGCTCGATGGTGCTGGGCGACGGGCTGAAGCTCGTGCTGGCGGGCCTCGGCATCGGGCTCGTGGGCGCGCTCGGCCTCTCGGGGCTTCTGGCGAGCCAGCTCTTCGGGGTGAACCCTCGGGAGCCCCTCATCTACATGACCGTGACGACGACCCTCCTGGCCGTGGGCGTGGCGGCGTGCTGGCTTCCGGCCTGGCGGGCCACGCGGGTGAGCCCGGTCATCGCCATGCGGGCGGAGTAGCTCCGACGGCGGAAGCCGGGCCGGACCGAAGCGGGATCGGCACGGAGAGCGCGCGCGCTCACCGTTTCGTGAACACGAGCATTCGGTAGCGGATCGACCCGCCGCCCAGCCCGCGCTGGAGCGCGTGGCCCCCGATCATGTTCCCGAAGAAGGGCACGCGCCCCAGCCGCAGCGCGCGGAAGGCGGGAACGAGCATCGCGATCACCCGGTCACGGGGGCGGCCGAGCCGGACCAGCCCGGTCAGGTCCCGGTCCTCCGCGAGGTCGAAGCCGGCCCGGTCCGCCGCGCCGGCCGCGTGGTCGACGGTGTCGAGCGAGGGAACGCGCCACCCCCGTCGCACCGCTTCGGCGCCGCGACGCTCCTCGTCGGCGAGGTCCACGAGCGGTGAGGCCAGGAAGTCGTCCACCACGACGAGCGGAGCGCCCGCCTCGAGCGCGGCGGCGGCCGGCTCGAAGAACGCCCTCGGGTCGTGGACGTGGGCGTACGCCTCGACCGCCACCGCGGCCGCGTGACCCGAACCGACCTCCGGCGCCCCGAAGGAGCCCCGCACGAACCGGCACCGCGCGGCCAGCCCCAGCCGGCCCGCGAGAGACCGTCCCGTTCGCGCCTGAACCGGGCTGATCGTGACGCCGACCAGGCTCGCGTCGGGGAAGGCCGCGGCGAGCCGGAACATCGTCCCCCCCACACCGCAACCCAGGTCGAGGATCGACCCGGGCGCCGGGACGCGCCGCGCGATCTCGCCGGCCATGAGCCGGTTGACGTGATCGACCGCCTCTGCCGCGGAGCGCACCCCCGGCGCCCACAGCTCCCTGTGGATGGCGTAGGTGCCGCGGCCCGCACCGACGAGCAGGAAACGCGCGGTATTGGCGTCGTAGTATCGGGCTACGTCGTCCACGAGGCCTCGTCCACCGTCGAAGTCGTCGATCGCTTCGTCGACCGGCGCGGACACCGGGCCCGCGTGGCCTCGTCTACTGTGCGATCCCGCCTCCCGAAAGCGCCTTCACCAGGCGATAGAGGAATTCCTGGCCCTGGTAGAAGTTCTCGATGCTGATCCGCTCGTCCTGGCCGTGCGCCCGGACGTCGTCCATGTCGCCGAAGAGGCCGCTCACGCCGTAGACGGGGATGCCCTCACGGCGGAAGTAGAGCCCGTCGGTGGCGCCCGTCGACATGACGGGGAGTACCCTCACACCCGGCCACATCTGCTCCGTGATCCGCCGGATCGGCTCCATCACCTCGTCGACGAGCGGCGACGGGGGGCTCGGTCGAGCCTGACCCTGCGGGATCACCTGGACGTCGTGCGGATCGGCGAGCTCCTGCAGCGCCGCGCGCACCTCCTCGGGGTCGTGCGAAGGGAAGATCCGACAGTTCACCGTCGCCTCGGCGAGCTGGGGCAGCGCGTTGCCGGCATGGCCGCCGCTCAGCAGCGTCGCGACGCAGGTGGTGCGCAGCCGCGAGTAGTAGCCCGGCTCCCGCGCCAGGATGCGGTCGGCCTCGCGGTCCGCGGGGTTGGCCACGATCCGGCGCATCGCCTCACCCATCTCGCCGCCCACCAGATCCGCGGATCCGGTGAAGAAGGCCTCCGTGACCTCGTTGAACATCACCGGGAAGTCGTGGTTCTGAACCGCCAGCAGCGCCGCGGAGAGGTCGTAGATGGCGTTCTTGCGGACCGGGAGCGAGGAATGGCCGCCGGGGTTCGTGGCGCGGAAGGTGAACGACTGGAACTTCTTCTCCGCCGCCTGGACGTTGTTGGAGATCTTGCGGCCGTCCTTCTCCATCCCGCCGCCGCCTTCGTTGAGCGCGTACTCCGCGTCAACGAGCTCGCGGTGCTCCTCGAGCAGGAAACGCACGCCGTTGCGGGGGCCGCCCTCCTCGTCGGCGGTGGCCGCGACGATGATGTCGCGGTCCGGCACGAAGCCCTCCCGCTTCATGCGGATGAAGTTGGCCACGTGGATCGCGGCTTCGTCCTTGTCGTCCGTGACGCCGCGCCCGTAGTAGAAGCCGTCCCGCTCCATGAAGGTGAACGGGTCGATGTCCGGGCTCCAGTCCTCGGGCAGCGCCTCGACGACGTCGATGTGCGCCAGGAGCAGGATCGGCTTCTGGCCGGTGTCCCGCCCGCGGTAGCGCGCCACCAGGTTGCCCTTCGTCGGGGCGTCGGCCGGAACCAGGACGTGCACGTCTTCCTCGGGGAAGCCCGCCTCGAGCAGGTGCTTGGCGAGCGCCCGGGCCGCGAGCGTGTTGTTGCCCCGCTCCGAGTTCGTCGTGTTGATCTCGATCAGCTCGGAGAAGATCTCCCGGGCCAGATCCATGTACTCCTGGGGCGGCATCGTCTGCGCCGAGGCGGGAGCCGCCAGGCCGAGCGCCGCGACGGCGACGGCGAGGGTGCGTGCGTGGGTCGTCATGGTCTTCGTCCGCGGTGTGGGGCTGAGCGGGTGATTCCTGCGTGGGTTCGGAGCGTGGAGGCGATCGCGCCCCGGGGCCGTCACATCTCGGAGGCGTCCCGGCCGGGCGTGGCTCACGGAACCCACCGGGTCAGCTCGCCGGCGTCGTGTCTCGGCTTCGCTTCCGGGACGGCGGCCGGCTCTCCGACCGAGATCGTGGCCACGATGCGCTCCCCCTCGGGAACGCCGACCGCACGCCGCCCGGCCGGATCGTCCATGATCGCCCCCGACTTCACGTGCGTGCCGAGGCCCATCGCGTGGGCGGCCAGGCCGAGGTTCTGGATCGCCATGTACGTGGCGGCGTAGTCCTCTTCCCGGATCTCGGGGTTTTCGTCGAGGGTCATGGCCACGGCCAGCATCGCGGGCAGCTCACGGTGCGACGCCTCGACCTTCGCCACGACCGCGTCCTTGGCGTCTTCGCCTTCGACGCGCTTCGCCTTGCGGTGGCCGAGAGCCCGGCCGTACGCCGCCCGGGCCTCCGGGCCCAGCACGTAGAAGCGCCAGGGCTGGGTCATGCGGTGGTTCGGCGCCAGCACGGCGGCCGAGAGCATCCGCCGGATCTCCTCATCGGAGACCGGCCGGTCCGTGTACGCCTTGATGGAACGGCGCGTCGAGATGGCTTCGAACAGGTCCATGGGGGCGGCAATGTGCGTCGGCGGGCAGGATCGGAAAAGGCGCGGCCGACCGCGCCCGCCGGGTGCCGCCGGCCGACGGACCGGCGGCCGCGACTGGTGGCGCGGCCCGCCCCCCCGTACCGTCGGCCGGTGTCCTTTCGCAGAGAGCTCGGGCGGTTCGATACCGCCATGGTGGTCGTCGGCGGCATCATCGGCGCCGGGATCTTCATCAATCCCTACATCGTCGCCCAGCGCCTGGACTCTCCGGGGCTGGTCATGGCGGCGTGGGTGGCGGGCGGGATCGTCGCGCTGGCGGGCGCGCTGACCTTCGCCGAGCTCGGAACGCTCTTCCCCACCGCGGGCGGCCACTACGCGTACCTGCGCGACGCCTACCACCCGCTCGCCGGCTTCCTGTACGGGTGGGGCCTGCTGCTCATGATCGAGTGCGGCGCCATCGCCGCGGTCGGGATCACCTTCGCCGAGTACACGCTGCGACTCGTGGGCCGGGAGCCGGAGGGTGCCCGGATGCTCGCGGTCGTGGCGATCGTCGTCGTGGCGGCGGTGAACTACGTGGGGGTGAAGCCGGGCAGCCGGGTGCTCAACACCTTCGTCGTGCTCAAGC
Source organism: uncultured Gemmatimonadales bacterium (assembly GCA_937982605.1). Lineage (GTDB taxonomy): Bacteria > Gemmatimonadota > Gemmatimonadetes > Longimicrobiales > Gaopeijiaceae > UBA2589. The sequence goes on from CALJLC010000075.1 coordinate 8,811, forward strand.
TCCTGCCGCTCGGGCTCCTGATCGGGGCCGGGCTCCTGTTGCCGCTGCCCGACGGAGGCGTGGCGGGCGTCCCCGAGCTCGTGGCGCCGACGCCCGGCGCCGCGGGCGGGAGCCTCCTCGACCCCGCGGCGCTGCCCGCGCTCTTCCTCGCGTTCGGGGCCGCGCTCATTCCGGTGATGTTCTCCTATGGCGGCTGGCAGAACGCCAACTACGTCGCGGAAGAGATGAAGGACCCGGTGCGGGACCTGCCCGTCGGGCTCCTCGCCGGAACGGGGCTCGTCGTCGTCGTCTACGGGTTCGTCAACGCGGTCTACCTGCGCACGCTCGGGCACGCGGGGCTGGCGGGCACGCTCACGCCCGCGTCGGACTCCGCGGCGGTCCTCTTCGGAGGTACCGGGGACTTCCTGATCACGCTCGGGATCGCCGTCTCGACGTTCGGGTTCCTCAACCTCACGATGCTGGCACCGACCCGCGTCTATTATGCGATGGCCCGCGACGGTCTCTTCCCCGAGCGCGTCGCCCGCCTGCACCCGCGCTACGACACCCCTTCGGTGGCGATCGTCATCCAGACGATGTGGGCGATCGTCCTCGTCCTGACCGGCACCTACGGCCAGCTCGTCGACTACGTGGTCTCGGCGGACTGGATCTTCTTCGGCGCCGCGGGCGCGAGCCTGTTCGTCTTCCGGCGGCGCTACCCCGTCGTGTCCCGCCCGGCCGGAGTCTTCGCGGTGCCGGGATACCCCTGGGTACCCGCGCTCTTCGTGCTCGTGGCGGTCGTCATGGTCGGCAGCGTCCTGTGGACCAACCCCGTGCGCTCCCTGCTCGGCTTCGCCCTCCTGGCGGCGGGCGTGCCGGCCTACCTGTACTGGAGCAGGCGACGCCCGGAGGCCGGCCCGTGAGCGGACCGGCCGGGGCGAGGCCGGGTGCCGCGGCGCCGGGCACGGACGTCGGGCGCCACCCGCCCACGTGGGCGCCGTACATGACGTGGGCCAAGCACCACGAGAAGGCCGAGCTCGACCTGACGGGGTCGAACCTCCTGCCGTGCACGCTCGACGAGCTCCCGGGCGCCCGCGAGGCGATGGCGCTCTACGGCCGCAACGACGACGGCTGGCCGCCGCTCGTCGAGGCGATCGCCGCCCGCTGGGGCGTCGGCACGGAGCGGGTGGCGACGGCGACCGGTGCGTCGGGCGCGAACTTCCTCGCTCTGGCGGCGCTCCTCCGTCCCGGCGACACCGTGCTGGCCGAGTGGCCCGGCTACGACCCCCACATCGGCGCGGCCCGGCTCCTGGGCGCGGAGGTGCGCACCTTCGACCGCGGCTGGGCGAGGGGCTTCGCCCTCGACCCCGAGGCCGTGGAGGCGGCGCTCACGCCGCGGACCCGGGCGATCGTCCTCACGAACCTGCACAACCCGAGCGGGATCTACGCCGATCCGGACGCGCTGGCGACGGTCGGGGCGCTGGCGCGCTCCGTCGGGGCGAAGGTGATCGTGGACGAGGTCTATCTCGACGCCCTCGACGAAGGCGTCGATCGAAGCCCCGCGTCGACGCGCGACGACGTCTTCGTCTCGACGAACAGCCTGACCAAGTCGTACGGGCTGGCCGGAATCCGCGTGGGGTGGCTCCTGGCCGATCCGGAGACGGTGGAGCGTGCGCTCCGGGTCCGGGACGTGGTGGACGCGGTCGGCTCGATCCCGTCCGAGACGCTCGGGGTGCTCGCCTTCGAGCGTCTCGACGCGCTGCTCGAGCGCGCCCGGGCGGTGCTCGCGCCGGGGTCGGCGCTCTTCCGGGACTTCGTCGCCGCCCGCGACGAGCTCGAATGGGTCCCGCCCCGGGGTGGGGCGGTCGGCTTCCCCCGCCTCGTGGGGGGAGGTGCCGCCGACCCCTTCGTCGAGCACGCGCTGCGTGCCCACGGGGTGGGGGTCACGCCCGGCCGGCTCTTCGGCGCGCCCGCGCACTTCCGCGTGGCGGTGGCGGGTCCGTACGACGTGCTCGAGCGCGGCCTCGACGCGCTGGGCCGCGCCCTCGACGAGTGGGAGGGCTGAGCCTCCCACCCGCCGACGGGCCCCTCTACGCCGCGGAGCCGGCCTTCATGCGACCGCCGACGAGCGTCATCGGCACCACGAGCGCGAGGAAGACGATGTGGTACCACGCGGGCATGAGGCTCCAGTACATCACCTCGACCGCGATCCCGATGAGCAGGTTGACCGCGGCGAGCGCCTTCACCGCGCCCATCGGATCGGGCCCGCCCTTGATCGCCGCCGTGACCCAGCCGGCCACGACCGAGAGGACGGCGCTGTAGGCGATGAGCCCGAGGAGGACGCCGACGCCCGTGATCGGCTCACCGGCCGTCGTCACCCCGGCCGCCATCAGCCCTGCCGTACCGCCGTTCCAGAGCACGCCCCAGAGCACCACCCCCGCCACTACCGCACCGATCGTCCTGCCCATCGTCTCCTCCCGGTTCGAACCGTACGACGTTGACCGGGCCAATATGTGATGATATTATCACATATGCAACAGGAGCACGAAGCCGACGAGGCGGTGTGGAAGGCGCTCTCCAACGCCGCCCGCCGTCGCATTCTCGACCTCCTCCGGGACGGTCCGCTCACCACCGGCGCGATCGCGGACCGGTTCACCGACCTGTCCCGCTTCGCGGTGATGCAGCACCTGAAGGTCCTCGTCGAGGCGGAGCTGGTCGTCGTCGTGCGCGAGGGCCGCGAGCGACACAACTACCTGAACCCGGTGCCGATCCAGCACCTCTACGACCGCTGGGTGAGCCGCTACATGCAGCCGTGGACGGATGCGCTGACGAGCCTGAAGCACGAGCTCGAGAGCCGCGCCGACCGCACCGCCTGACACGCATTCCCCCCATCGCCCCGAGCGAACCCTCTTCCCTGGAGCCCCGATGCCGCCGACCTCCCTCCCCGACGCCGTGTGCTCGATCACGATCGCGGTGCCCGTCGAACAGGTCTGGAACGAGATCACCAAGACGGGCTCGATCCAGCGCCCGCTCTACAACA
>CALJLC010000076.1 GCA_937982605.1 uncultured Gemmatimonadales bacterium
GCCAGCGCGTCGGCGTCCCGGGCGGACCAGGCGGTCTCGTAGTCGCGCAGCACCCGGTCGAGCTCGGGCGGCAGCTCGACGAGCGCCGGCAGCCCGGTGCGGTCCGGCTCCTGGGCCAGCACCGCCTCGAAGCCCGCCCCGAACGTCAACGCCACGACCGCCGTCGCGGCGACCGCTCCACCGATTCCCCTGCCCATCGACACCTCCCCTCGTCCGATCCGCGGTGCGGGACCCGCGGGCCGGACGGGGAAGGTCGAGCTATTCGGCCTTCAGTGTCTCGAGCGGATCCGTTCGTCCGGCACGATACGCAGGCAGCCACGACGCCGCGACCGCGGTGGCGAAGAGCACGGCGGCGGCACCCGCGAGGGTGAGCGCGTCGGTTCCGGTCACGCCGAAGAGCCACGCCTCCAGCAGCCGGCCCGCCCAGAGCGTAAGGAGCACCCCCGCACCGACGCCGAGCAGCGCGTGCACCACGCCCCGCCGGATCACGTCGTTCTGGATGCGACCGCGTCCGGCGCCGAGCGCGAGCCGGATGCCGAGCTCCTGGCGTCGCTGGCCGACCGCGTAGAGCAGCGTACCGTACAGCCCCGCCGCCGCCAGCAGGAGCGCCACTATGCCGAAGGCGCCCAGGAGGAGCGAGCCGAAGCGGCGCGTGGCTGACGAATCGTCGATCCACGCCTCCAGCGACGCCACCTCGGTCACCGGCAGATTGGGCTCCTCGGACCAGACCGCCCGACGGATCGCGCCCGCCAGATCCGCCGGCACGTCCGAGAAGCGAAGCCCGAAGGTCGCGCGGTCGATCTCGAAGGGGAGCGTCTCGATCGGGATGTAGACGCCGTAGTCGTGCTCCTGATCGAGCCCGTAGTGCTTCGTCGCCTCGGCGACCCCCGCCACGACCACGCCTCCCCGCAGCTCGGGGATCTCCCGGTCGACCGCCGCCTCGGCGGAGCCGAAGAAGCGGATCGCCATCGCCTCGGAGATCACGACGGGCGTGGGCGACGCGGTCGCGGTGGCGCGGGTCCACGGCGTGCCGGCCAGGAGTTCCGTCCCGTACGTCGCGAAGAAGCCCTCGCTGACCGGGTGCAGGAAGACCCGGATGGGCGTCGCCTCGGGCTCGTCCGGCGGCGGCGCGCGGTTGCTCCAGCAGCAGCGGTCCCCGCCGACCCACTCGAAGGGCCCTTCGATGCCGTACGACGCCTCGGTCACCCCGGGAATCGAAAGGAATGCCTGGCGGATCGGCTCCATCCGGTTCCGGTAGTCCTCGGGCGACGAGACGTTCGTCGGATTCAGGGGGACGACCCAGACGTCCTCGGCTTCGATTCCGGGATCGATCGCCGTCACGGAGAGGAAGCTCCGCATGAGCAGCCCCGCCGAGGCGACCAGGACGAGCGAGATCGCGACCTCGAAGACGATCAGCCCGCTGCGCAGCGCCCCGAGACGACGACTTCCGGTCATGCCGCGCGCCCCGCGCAGGCCCTCCTGCACGTCGCGGCCGACCGCGCGCAGCGCGGGCAGCAGGCCGCAGACGAAGGCCGTGGCGGTGGCCACGCCGATGCAGACCGCGAGGACGCGCAGATCGACCGCCACGTCCAGGCCGCGCGGCAGCTCGACGGTCCACCGGCGGAAGAAGACGAGCGCGCCCTGAGCGAGCGCGGCGCCCCCGAGCCCGCCGAGGAGCCCCACGAGGAGGCTCTCGGCGGAGAGCTGCCCGACGCGGCTCCAGGTCCGGGCACGCATCGCGCGACGGATCGACATCTCGCCGCCCCGCGAGAGGCCCCGCGCCAGGAAGAGGTGCGCCACGTTCGCGCACGCCACGAGCAGAAGCAGGCCCACGGCGCCGAGCAGGAGGAGGAGGCCCGAACGGACGTCCTGGACCATCACCTCGTGAAGGCCCACGAGCGGCCAGTCCTGCGGTCCGTCGTCGTAGTACTCCGGGAACGCTTCGGCCACGGACGCCTCGACGCGGTCGATCTGCTCGTTCGCGACCTCGAGCGACACGCCGGGGGCGAGGCGCGCAAGGACGCTGTGCGCGTGATAGCCGGGCTCCTGGAGTCCGGGGTTCGACCAGTCGATGGGCCGGTAGAAGTGTGCGCCGTCGCCCAGGACGCTCGGTTGCACGAAGTCCTCCGCCAGCACGCCGACGATCTCGATGGGCTCGCCGTCGATGACCATCGTGGTGCCGACGATCTCGGGGTCACCGCCGAAGGCATCGCGCCAGAAGGGCCACGAGAGCACGGCGATCCCGAGATCGTCACGATCCGCGTCGACGAGCAGTCGCCCGAGGTGGGGTCGCGCGCCGAACATCGTGAAGAACGCCGGCGTCGTCTCGATGCGCCGGAGCCGGAGCGGGTCACCGTCCGGGCGGGTAAGGTTCACGCTGTGGCCGGTGGCCGCCGTCCACAGGTCGAAGCCCGCGACGCCGTCGAGCCGATCGAGCGTCGGGCCGTTGTGGGAGCCGTTCGTGAGGTAGGCGAGTCGCTCCTGCGCCGGATACGGCAGCGCGCGCAGCAGCACGTGGTCGACCACGGTGAACGCCGTGGTGACCGTGCCCACGCCGAGGGCCACGAGCAGGATCGACGCCGCGGTGAACGTCGGCGCCTTGCGCAGCGCGCGGCCGGCGAAGCCCAGATTCCTCAGCAGGTTGCTCAACATCCCATCCCCCTCTCTTCCCGTGGAAGGGCCGCGATACGGCCCCGTGATTCCCAGCCAGTCGAGCCACTCGGCGATCAGGACCCCCGGCAGCCGCCGGATCGCGCGCCACGCCACGCGGACGCGGCCCGCCGCCGTCGGCGCAGCGGCGATCTGGTCGCGCAACGTACGCGCCATCTCGCGCCGGTCGTCCCGACGCAGCGGCCCGGGAGGCAGCGCGCCGAGCCCGAGCTCGAACGCGACCTCGAGCGGATGACGGCGTCGTCCCATCGTCAGGCCGGCCGCCCGTCCGCGAGCGCGGGTCGCGCCTGGTCGAGCAGCCGTTCGAGCCTCCCGAGCTCCGCGGACAGGAGCGCCCGGCCGCGATCCGTGATCCGGTGGACGCGGCGTCGCGAGGCGTCTTCGCCGTCGGCTTCGACGATCCATCCGAGCTCCCGCATGCGGCGCAGAACCCGATACAGGTTGGCCGGGTCGAGGAGGACCCCCGACTCCGAGCGCTCCTCGACGGCCTTGATGAGGCCATAGCCGTGCGACGGCCCTTCGGCGAGCGCCGCCAGGATCAGCAGGTCGCGCGGGGCGAGCGGGAGGTATTCGTGGACGTCCATGGGCCTATCGGTCGAGTGACTGTCTGTCAGACTACAGATAGACGGAAAGCGTTGCGTGTCAACTCGGCGAGGCGGGGGTGGGCGCCCGCCACTCGCCCGACGAGCCCGGGTTGACCGCCGCCGCGCAGGATCCTAGAATTTCTACTTAGTATTACTATATAGTGTGGAGAGTGCGATGGCGCGAAATCGTGCGCTCGGTGCGGCAACGGTCGCGATCCTGCGGGCGGTACGGGACGGATACCGCTTCGGGCTCGACATCATGGACGCGACGGGGCTGCCCAGCGGCACCGTCTATCCGACGCTGGCCCGAATGGAGAATCGGGCCTTCCTGGACAGCGAGTGGGAGGACGACGCCACGGCCCGGGCCGACGGACGGCCGCGCCGGCGCTACTACCGACTGACCCCCGAGGGAGCACGCGCGCTGGCCGAGGCGCTCGAGCGGTTCGGGCTCATCGCCGACTCCTCCGCGGCCGCGCCCGAGGGCGCCGGATGACCCGACTGCTGCTCCGCGCGTGGGCGCGGCGCGTGCCCCCGTCCCGCCGCGACCGCTGGCTGGAGGAGTGGCTGGCCGAGCTCGACGCGCTCGAGAGGCGCCCTACGGGGCGGGCGCTCGAGCGCCGCTTCCGCGCTCTGCGCTTCGTCTGGGGCGCCCGGGCGCACGCCGCCGAGACGGCCCGGCTCGATCGCTCCGCGAACCCCGTGACGAAGAGGACGCCGATGATGATGATGATGGCGAGCGACCTGCGATTCGCGCTGCGCACGTTCCGGCGCGCGCCGGCCTTCGCGATGGTGGCCGTCCTCACCCTGGCTCTCGGAGTGGGCGCGTCCACCCTGATGTTCAGCGTGCTCGACGGGGTCGCGCTTCGCCCTCTGCCGTACGAGCGGGCCGAAGAGCTGGTCATGGTGGGCTCCAGCTCCCAGCGGTTCCCGGGGCTGGCGCCGGTGGCCCCCGCCGACTTCGCCGACTGGCGTCGGCGCAGCGTGACCTTCGCGCAGATGATCGCGACGGAGTGGTGGACCCTCGATCTCGTCGACGGAGACCGGCCCGCTCGCATCTCGAGCGCGGCTGTGTCGGGTGGCTTCTTCGAGATGCTGGGCGCCACACCGCAGCTCGGGCGCGGCATCGACGCCCGGGACGAAGCGGAGGGAGCCGAAGCGGTGGTGGTGCTCAGCCACGGCCTGTGGGAACGACGCTACGGCTCCGACCCGTCGATCCTCGGAAGCCGCATTTCCACCGTCGATCAGACGTTCACCGTCGTCGGCGTCATGCCCGCGTCGTTCGTGCACCCGGAAGCCCTCTGGTCGGACGGCGTCGAGCTCTGGCTGCCGACGTCGCAGACCGGGTCGAACATGACGACCCGCAGCGGCCGCTTCCTCCAGGTGATGGGCAGACTCCGACCCGGCGTGTCACTCGAAGCCGCCCGGGAAGAGATGGCGGCGATCTCGGCGTCTCTGGCGGAGGCCTTCCCCGCGAGCAACGCGGGGCGAGAGACGCTGATCGAGCCACTCCGGAGCGAGACGATCGGGGATGTGGGTCGGGCGCTCGGGCTGCTCATGGCCGCCGTGGGCCTGCTCCTGCTCATCGCGTGCGTCAACGTGGCGAACCTCTTCATGGCGCGTGCCGCCGATCGCCGGGGCGAGATCGCCGTCCGCACCGCCATCGGCGCCGGCGCGGGACGCATCCGCGCCCAGCTTCTGACGGAGGGCGTCGTGCTCTCTCTGCTGGGCGGGGTCGCCGGGGTGGTCCTGGCCTACCTCGGCGTGGCGGCCTTCCGCTCGATCGACCCGGTCGGCATCCCCCGCGTCGAATCGGTGACCGTGGACGCACGCGTGCTGACGTTCAGCCTGATCGTGTCCGTGCTGACCGGCGTCGCCTTCGCCCTGGTCCCCGCCCTTCGGCTGGCGCGGCCTGACGCGCTGGACTCCCTCCGGGCCGGGGGTCGTGCCGGTCCGGACTCCGCGAGCCGGCGGTTCAACTCCGCGCTCGTGGCCGTCGAGCTGGCGCTGGCCGTCGTCCTCCTGGTCGGCGCCGGCCTCTTCACCAACAGCTTCCTTCGACTCCAGAGCGTGGACCCGGGCTTCGACGCCGAGAACGCGGTCACGATGTCGCTCACGCTCAACTCGGGCTACGCGACGCGAGAAGAGCGCATCGCCTTCTTCCGCACGCTGGCGCAGCGGATCGAGGAGCTGCCGGACGTGGCCGCGATCGGGTACACCTCCGCGCTCCCGTTCGCGGGCGACCGATACCTCACCGCCATCTCGTTCGAGGATCGCGAGGTCGATCCCGCCGACCCGGACGCCGCCGAGTACTCGCGTGTCAGCGAGGGCTACTTCGCCGCGATGGGGATCGAGGTCGTGGTCGGCCGCTCCCTCGGCGAGCTCGACGACGCCCGCGCCGAGCCCGTCGCGCTGGTCAACGAGGCCTTCGCTCGCCGGTACTGGCCCGGTGAGGATCCGGTCGGCCGTAAGGTCGCGACCGGGCGGAACCAGCCGACCTGGTACACGGTGGTCGGCGTCGTCGAGGACGTGAACCGGGAGGCCCTCGACGCACCGGCCACCCCGGAGCTCTTCCTGGCGGCGCTCCAGGTCGGTGTCTCTACCGCGCAGGTCGTGGCTCGGGCCGAAGGCGACCTCGATCGGACGGTGGCGGGCATGCGGGAGGCGGTGCGCGAGCTGGACGCCACGCTGCCGGTGGAGTTCAGCACGATGGAGGCGTACGTGGTGGCCTCGTTGAACCGGTCGCAGTTCTACACGAGGCTCTTCGGAGGCTTCGCGCTGCTCGCGCTCCTGCTCGCGGGCGTCGGCGTCTACGGGACGATGTCGTACACGGTGACGCAGCGCACGCGCGAGCTGGGGATCCGACTCGTCCTGGGGGCCGAGGCGGGTCAGGTGACTCGCATGGTGGCGCGGCAGGGCCTGTGGATCACGGCCGCGGGACTCCTCGCGGGGCTCGTCGGGGCAACCCTCGCGTCGCAGGTCGTGGAGAGCTTCCTCTTCGGCGTGAGCGTCCGCGACCCCCTGACGTACGCGGCGGGCGCGACGTTCCTGGCGCTCGTCGCGATGGCCGCGTGCTGGCTGCCGGCGCGGCGCGCGGGCCGAGCCGACCCGATCCGCGCCCTGCAGTCGGAGTGAGGGGTCGGCCCGAGCCGAAGTCGATCACCGCCCGCCCCGGCTGGCCACGGCGCGCCGCGCCCCCTATATAGACCACTGGATAGGGCACCGGACGACGGAGGGGGACGCGGTGGACGGGTGGCGGCGGGTCGCGGTGATGATGTGGCTTTCGGCGGCCGCGGGGTGCGCGCCGTCCGACTCCCCCGGGCAGGACGACTCCGGCCCCGACGCTCCGCAGGTGAGCGGGCGGGTCATCGACGAGGACGGACGCGGGGTCGCGGACGCGGTGGTGACCTTCGGGCACCCTCCCAGCGGCCGTCGGTTCACGGTCTACGCCGACGACGAAGGGCGCTGGCGCGCGGACGGGCTTCCCGCCGACACGCTCCTCCTGGAAGCCCGCGGACCCGACGCCGAAGCCACGGCGCGGGCGGTGCGAAGGGGCCCGCCCGCCGAGCTCGGCGGGACGCTGACGCTCGGCCCCGCGCACGCCGACGACGAGCCCCGCGCCGCCGACTACCTCGCCCAGCTCCCCGACGGCCCGCGGAAGAACCGGATCATCGTCGACTGCGGCGGCTGTCACACCTTCTCGTCGATCCACGCGCGCGTGGAGGGGCGGCTGCGAACCGAAGCCGAGTGGAGCGCGCCGATCCAGCTCATGCTCTCCTTCTCCGGCCAGGGGACCGGTTTTCCGATCATCTCGGGCGCCGCCGACGCCGCGGCGGACGCGCGCTGGCTCACGCAGGCGCTCGCCGGGGCCGGAGCGCCGGTCCCCTCGCGGCTCCCCGAAGCGGTCCGCGTCGCGACCGGCGCTCGACTCACCGAGTACGACGTGCCGGAGCCCATGGACCTGCCGCACGACGTCGCGGTTGCGCCGGACGGGCGGATCCTCGTGACCGGGATGATGACGCACCGGATGTATCTGCTCGATCCCGGGACCGGGGCGTGGGAGACGGAGGCGATCCCCGCCGACTTCGCGAACCCGCGCGCCGTCGACGTCGACGCCAGCGGCCGCTGGATCGTGGCGCTCGGCGCGCCCCGGTCGGTCGCCGTCCGGGACGCCGGCGGCGCGTGGTCGATCCACCCGGTCGGGCTCTACCCGCACTCGGTGGCGCTCGACGACTCGGGTGGGGTCTGGGTCAACGGGCATTTCTCCGCCGATCCGGAGATCATCGCGCGCCTCGACCTCGACGACGGCTCGATCGCCCGGTACGAGGTCCCGAGCGCCCACGGGCCGGACGATCGGCCGGGCGAGAGCACGATTCCGTACGGGCTCCGCGTCGACGCCTCCGGGGTCGTCTGGGGCACGCAGCTGCGCGGCAACCGGCTCGTCCGGCTCGATCCTGCCGACGGCGCCGTCCGGACGTGGACGCTCCCCACGCCGCACAGCGGCCCGCGGCGCCCCGACCCGGCGCCGGACGGCTCCATCTGGATCCCGCAGTTCGGGTCCGGGACGTTGGCGCGCTTCGATCCGGCCTCCGAGCGCTTCGAGGAGATCCCGCTCCCGCTCGACGACACCGGCCCCTACGTCGTGCGCGTCGACCAGACCCGGGGGACGGTCTGGCTCGGCACGGGCCACGGCGACCTCGTGCTCGCGCTCGATCCGGAGACCCGGGCGTTCACGGCGTATCCGCTCCCGACGCGGGGTGCCCTGATCCGCCACCTGGACATCGACGAGGCGACCGGCTCGGTGTGGGTCGCGTACGGCGCCTCGCCGGGTATCGCCGCGCGGATCCTGCGCATCGAGCCGCGACTCGAGCCGTAGCGTTCGGCCGCGCTCCCCCTCACGCTCGAGGCCCGCGCGACGTC
>CALJLC010000077.1 GCA_937982605.1 uncultured Gemmatimonadales bacterium
GAAGCTCCCGTTCGGCCCGGTCCCTCGCCCACAAGCGCACCTCGATCGGCTCGCGCACGATCGTCGTGAAGACCTCGGGGTGATGCACGCCTTCGATGCCCCATCCCCAGGCGCCGTCTTCGTCGAACCGTATGGCCGGTCGCATGGAGCCACCGGCCATGGGGCCGGTGCTCAGCTCGTAGGCGCCCGTGATGATGCGGGTGCCCGGCACCTGCAGTCGTCCGGGGACGCGGGTGGTGTAGCCGTTCGTGGTGACCGTCCACCAGACGTCGCCGGTGAAGTCCTCGGGCACGACCACGCCGAAGGCGCCGCGCTCGCGTGGGCCGCCGAAGCCCGAGTAGCGGACCGTGGGAAACGTCGTGGGCTGCACGCCGTCGTACTCGATCGGCTCGATCCGGTTGTTCACGCCGATCGGGATCTCGATGAGATCCTCGTCGTTGCGGTTCATGAAGCCGAACGAAAGCGTCCACGTCCCGTCCGGGTTCTGGTAGAAGCCGTCGAAGTACGGCGCGACGAAGTTGTTCTTCGCGTTCGGCGGAGCCAGCGGATACTCCCGCTGCGTCCAGTCCTGGGCCGCGGCGGCGAGCGGCGAAAGGGCCGCGCTCGCCGGCACCAGCGCCAGCGCGAGCCAGATCGTGCGAGATCGGTGCAACTCGGTCCTCCTCCCTGCGACTCGAGGCTGGCTTAATTCTTCTGCGCCGGAGGTCGTCGCGAAAGAGCGGGCGCCCGATGCGGTGCCGGGCGAATCGGACGTGCGATCATTGTGAATTTGGATCCGGCATGGATAAATTCACTCATGTCGAGCCGCGTCCGTGAACCGATCCAGGTCTACCTCTCCGAGGAGGAGCGTGCCCGACTCGAGCGGGCCGCGGGGGAGCTGGGGGTCTCGCGCTCCGAGGTGCTGCGCCGCGGGATCGAGGCGATCGGTGCCGGGCCCGAGGCCTCCGGACCGCTCCGCGACCTCGTCGAGCAGGGGCTCGCGTCTCCGGCGCGCGTGCGGAAGGTCGAGCCGCCGCCGCGCGTCGCCGATCTCCCCTTCGAGGAGCTGATCGGAGGGTTGGGCGTGGACCGCTCCGAGCGGTGAAGGCCCGACGGGAGGCGCGAGCCCGAGGATGATCTACGTCGACACCTCCGTCGCGCTCGCGCACCTGCTGGCCGAGGACCGCGCGCCGCCGGAGGCGCTCTGGGCGGAGCCGCTCGTCACCAGCCGGCTGCTCGAGTACGAGCTGTGGACGCGCTTCCACGCGCTGGACCGGGCGGCGACGGCGGGCGACGCGGCCCGCGCGATGCTCGCGCGCTTCGACGTCGTCGAGCTCCGGCCCGAGGTGCTTGAGCGCGCCCGCCACCCCTTTCCCGTGCCGGTGCGCACGCTCGACGCGATGCACCTCGCCACGGTCGCGTTCCTGCGCGAGCGCGGTCACGACGTCGAGCTCGCCACGTACGACGAACGCATGGCCTCCGTCGCCGACGCGATGGGCATCGGCCGGTACGGCCTCGACGGGTAAGTACCCTAGTTGAGCTCCTCAGCCACCCGCACGGTCCCCATGTGCAGCTCCGCCGTCTCGCGCGGTGACGGCGCGTAGCCGCCTGCGAGGCTGATCGCGATGGGCCGGCCGGCCGCTGCGTAGCGCCCGAGGACGAGCTCGTCGCGGCGGCGCAGGCCCTCGGCGGTCAGCGCGAGCCCGCCGAGCTGGTCGCGCTCGTACGGATCGACACCGGCCAGGTACCAGACGAGGTCCGGCTCGAAGGCCTCGTCCTCGTCGATCCGGTCCAGGTCGCGGGCCAGGAGCGCCAGGTACGCCTCGTCGTCGATCCCGTCCGGCAGCCCCCGGTCGAGGTCGCTCCGCTCCTTGAACGGGTAGTTGTTCTCCTGGTGGATCGAATAGGTGAAGGTGTCGTCGTCGCCGGCGAAGATCGCGGCGGTGCCGTTGCCCTGGTGCACGTCGACGTCGACGACGAGTACGCGCTCGAGGCGGTCTTCGGCGCGCATGCGCGCGATCGCCACCGCGACGTCGTTGACGTAGCAGAAGCCCTCCGCGTGGTCGGCGAAGGCGTGGTGGAGCCCGCCGCCGATGTGGAAGCCGATCCCGTGCTCGAGCGCGAGGCGCGCGGTGGTGATCGCTCCGCCGGCCATCGCCAGGAAGCCGGCGATCACGTCCTCACGGATCGGCAGCTCGCTGCGCATGGTCGCCGCCGTGATGCGGGCGCTCAGCAGGTCGTCGACGTAGGCCGTCGTGTGCACGCGCTCGAGGTCGGCCCGCTCGACCGGCCCGGCCTCGTGCCAGCGCGTGTCCGGTACTCCGAGCTCGTCGCGCAGCCACGAGCACAGGATCGCGTACTTCTCGATCGGGAAGACGTGCGGCCCGATGTCGATCGTGGGGCGGGGGTGGTGGACGTAGTGGACGGGCATGGCGGCGTTGCGGGGCTCGTGCGCTCGTCCGGAAGGAAACAGCTTCGGCGGCGGGCGGGGAGGCTGCGCAACTCCAGCCTTTATCTGCCCGCCGACCGGCCCTAGTGTGCGTGCAACGACCGTCCCCCCCACGAGGCCTGCCCTGGTGTCATCCGAGGGTCCGCCCCACGGCCCCATGAGCCTGTTCCGCCTGGACAGCATCCGGAACCGGATTCTGGTCCTGGCCCTGCTCGCCACGCTGATCCCGGCCATCAGCACCGCGCTGCTCTCGTTCGAGCGCACGCGCCGCGCCCTGACCGAGACGCTCGAGGCCGAGCTGCGGCGCGCCGGCTCGCAGACGGCCCGCGAGCTCGACCTGTGGGAGAAGGAGCGCACCTACGACCTGCGGGTCTTCGGCGGGTCGTTCGAGATCACGGAGAACCTCCCGCGCATCTCGGCCGGCGGGATGGCGGCGGCCGAGGCGCGCTCGCGGGTCACGAACTACCTCGGCGGGATCCAGAACCGCTTCCCCGACTACGGCGCCCTCGTCGTCACGGACGCGGCGGGCGCACCGGTGGCGTCGAGCCGAGCGGACCGGCCGGGCACCGAGCTGGACCCCGGGTGGTTGCCGACCCTCGAGAGCGGGCAGCCGGTCTTCGGCGAGCCGTACACCGACGCGGCCATCGGCGTCGTGTCCACGATGGCCGTTCCGGTCTTCTCGGCCGACGGGCGCTTCCTCGGGGCGCTCGTCGCGACGCTGGCTTTCTCGACCGTCTCGGACATCCTGGGTGACTTCGCACCCGGGGGGTCGGGCCGCATCGAGCTGCTGACCGCCGAGGGGCTTCGCCTGGCGTCTTCGATGCCCGGGGCCGGGCTCGAGGAAGCGCTCGGCTCCGAGACCCGCGCCGTGCTCGCCTCCGCGGACGGCTCGATGGTCGAGTACACGGACCTCGACGGCGGCGCCCAGGTCGGACTGCTCACGCCGATCGAGCCGCGAGGCTGGTCCGTCCTCGTCCACCTACCGACCGACGAGGCGTACGCCCGCATCACGCAGCTGCGCAGGACCACCTTCTTCCTCGTCTCCGGCCTCCTGGTGATCGTCGGCGCTGCGGCGTACTTCATCGGCCTGCTGATCGTGCGTCCCCTCGACCGGCTCACGGCCGGAGCGACCGCGGTGGCCGCGGGGGACCTGTCGGTCGACCTGCCCGTGAAGGGGCGCGACGAGGTGGCCATGCTCACCCGTGTCTTCAACGGCATGGTCGCGCAGCTGCGCTCGACGCGCAGCGAGCTCGACGAGGCCGCCGAGACGCTCCGCCAGCAGAACGCCGAGCTCGAGCAGATCTCCATCACGGACGCGCTCACGCATCTCTTCAACCGGCGCTACGTGATGGCCGAGTTCGACAAGGAGATCGCGCGTGCCGACCGCTACGAGCGGAGGCTGGCGGTGCTCATGGTCGACGTCGACCGATTCAAGCAGTACAACGACGCCTGGGGCCACCAGGCGGGTGACGAGGTGCTGGAGGGGATGGGCGAGGTGCTCCGGGACGCGACCCGGGATGCCGACGTGCCCGGCCGCTACGGGGGCGAGGAGTTCATCGTCCTCCTCCCCGAATGCGACATCGACGGGGCGGTGGCGACCGCCGAGCGGATCCGGGCCCGACTGGCCGAGGAGGTCTTCAACGGCGGGAAGGTCACCGCGAGCCTCGGCGCGGCCGAGTACCCGACCCACGGCGACACGCCCCGCGAGCTGATCGCCGCGGCGGACGTGGCGCTGTACGAAGCCAAGCAGCAGGGGCGAGACCGCGTCGTCGCCGCGTCGGCGTCGGCGGGCGCCGTCCCCGGAGCAGGGGAGAAGCCGAAGCGCGGAGCCGCCGCCCGGCGAAAGCCCGCCGCGAAGAAAAAGCCCGCGGCGAAGAAGAAGGCGGCCGCCAGGAAGTCCCCGAAGAAGAAGTCGGGGGAGTAGCGGCTAGCGTCCGCGCCCCGCCACGAGGCTGTTGAAGATCCAGCCCTCGCGGCCCTCCGTGTCGACGACCCGCACCCACTCGCTCGTGTACGACTGCCCGACCAGCGCGACGTCGGGGTCGAGCGTGAAGAGCACGTCGAAGCTCAGGCCGGGCCCGGAGCGCACGTTCGAGCGGCTCGCGGTGCGCAGCGCCACGGGAATGGCGAAGAGCGTCTCGTCGTCGGCCAGCGAACGGCCGCCCACCGTCCTGAGCCGCTGCTCACCGGCGTTGGCCAGGCTGCGCGCCTGCGTGGCCAGGTACAGCGCGCCTCCGAAGTTCTCGGCGGAGAACTCGGCCGATCCCTCGGCCATGCGGGACTGCGCCTGCGCGAACTCGGGCAGCGCCCGACCGCCCTCCAGTCGGCCCAGCCGCTCCACGGCGATCTCGGCCTCGGACAGCCCCGAGGCCGCCTCCGCCCGGCTCGCCTGGCTCTGAAGCTTGGCCAGGTTCCGGACGACTTCCTGGCGAGAGGCCGCCAGCTCTTCGTCGAGCACGCGGATCTGCTGTTCCCGCTCGAGGAGCTGGAGCTGGAGTCGGGCGATGCGGGCCTCCGTCTCCGCCGTGCTCTCGACGACGACGGTGTCGGAGACGAAGACGGTGTCGCTGGCGGCAGCGGCCGGAGAAGCGGATCCCGGACCGGGCGAGGAGGCGCACGCCGCCAACGAGCAGGCGATGGAGGTGCTGCAGGTCAGGGCGAGCGCGGGTCGTCTCATCGCATCGGGTGGGGAGGGCTCGATCAGGTCAATGTAGGTCCGTCCGGGACCGGGATGCACGTAACAAGTCGCGTCGGGGGGCTCGACGGTCGCACCGTCGGAGAATTCCGGTCTTTGCTGTTACAGTATTTCCTGTTACAGTAATCCATGGATCACCCGTCCGCCGACTCCCCGTTCGCCGTGCAGCGCGTCGTCGAGAGCCCGTTCTTCACCGATCGGGAAACCGAGACGCGGCGTGTGCTCGAGGCGATGCGCGGCACGGGACGCCTCGTCCTCTACGGCGAGCGCCGCCAGGGCAAGACGTCGATCATCCGCCGTGGGGCCCAGCGGGTGCGCGACGACGGCGGCGTCGTGCTCGAGGCCGACGCCTGGACCGTCGACTCCCTCGACGCCCTCACCCGCGCGCTCCTGGCTTCGGTCCCGGCCACCTGGCTCGTGGGCGATCGAGTGGGCCGGCTGGTGCAGGCGCTGCGCGGCGCGCTCGTGCTCACCGCCGACTCGGCGGGCCGGCCCCAGCTTTCGCTCGCCGGCTCGGGGATCGTGGACCGCCACCCGGACGAGCGCTTTCGTGCGGTGCTCGAGGGGCTCGACGGCGCCGCGGCCGGCGGGGACGCGCCGGTGGTCGTCGTGATCGACGAGTTCCAGCACCTCGACGCGCTGCACCCCCGCGCGGTGCCGATGCTTCGCTCGGTCGTGCAGGACACCCCCCACCTGGCGTGGGTCTTCGCCGGATCGGTCGTCGGCGCGGTCGAGGAGATGATCGGGCCGGACGGCCCCTTCCACGCCATCGAGCGGCTGGAGGTGAAGGGGATCGACGAGGACCACCTGGTGGCGTGGATGCGCGACCGCTTCGGGACGCACGGCGTCGACGCCTCGACCGAGGCCGTCCGGACGATCTACGAGCGTGCCGGCCCGGTCACCGAGTACGTGCTCCGCGTGGCCAACCGGGTCCACCGACGCACGCGGCGCATCGGGCGGGCGGCGCCGGAGGACGTCGAGGCGGCCTTCGCCGAGATCGTCGCCGAGCAGGAGAGCTCGTACGGGATCATCTGGGACAAGATGTCGCGCACCAAGCGGCTCGTGCTCCAGGCGATCGCGCGGGGGGAGCAGCACCTCGCGGCGCGCGAGGTCCTGGATCGCTACCGCATCACCGGCGCCTCGGCGGCCGGCTACGCCATCCGGGAGCTCCGCTCCGATGCGGTGCTCGCGCCGGGCAAGCCGTACCGGATCTCCGACCCGTTCCTGGCCGAGTGGATCCGCATGGTGACCCGCGCGCCGGAGGGGTGACGGGGGCCCGGAGCCGGCGCCGGGGGGTCGACGGCCGTCAGCTCCGCAGCAGCCGGTACTCGAGCGCCACGTACGTCGGCGCCTCGGTGCCCATCCGGTCCACGAAGACGCTCTTCGTGTCCGCCGTGTAGGGGCGCGCGCGCACTCGGGCCTTCTGGTCGACGGCGATCGCCCGATACCCCTTCGTTAGCTCCGCGGTGGCGAGGAACGTCAGCTCCTCGCCCGTCGGAAGGACGAGGCCGAAGAGCACCTCCGGTCCGCCCATGAGGAAGCCCATCTCGCCCTCGAAGACGAGTTCGGCGGGTGCCGGTCCTTCGCCCCCCGACTCGCCCGCGATCGCCGGCTCGTTCGCGCCTGCGGCACCCGTCGGCTCTTCCCCGGACGCCGCGCCCGGCTCGTGGAAGGCGACGCCCGCCAGGTACTCGGGCATCGCCCAGCCGGTCGCATCCGTCGCGCCTCCGTCGGCCGAAGCGATCCCGAGCTCGCCGACCGTGTAGACGCCCGCCTCCAGCTCGTCGGCGTAGCCCGTCAGGAAGTCGGCGAGGGAGTCGGCGAGGACCCGGTACAGGCAGCCCTCGGGGTCGACCTCGATGACCTGCCCGGGCCGCCCCCCCGGCGCGGGGTCGAAGTCCACGAAGCGGATCACCGACCCCTCGAGGCTCGAGAAGGGAATCCACCCCGGGGACCCCCCGTTCGGCTTCACGGGACCCCGGATGAAGATGACCCCGTCCTCCACCAGCGCCTTCCAGCTGTCGAAGGCGTCCTCGGCCTGGCCCATCGCCGCCGCGATCGACACGCGCATGCGCCAGATCTGCTCGATCTCCGCGCAGGACAGCAGCGCCTGTCCGTCCGGAAAGGCGGTCGGAAAGCCGCTCTCTCCGTCGTGCCGGGCCAGGAGCGCGTCGAGCGCCGGCGGCAGGGGGCGCTCGAGCGCCGCTGAGAGCGCGGCGCGCTCCTCCTCGGACGCGGCCGGCCTCAGCCCCGCGCGCGCCGCGGGCAGATGGTCGGCGAGCCAGCGCTCGATGCGGTCCAGCGCCTGGTGGGTGCGCGCGGCGTCGTCGCGCGGCCGGTCCGCCTCCCTGGTCGATCCCACCACGGTCGATCGCTCCGTGTCAGATCCGGCTCGCGCGGTCGACCTTCACCGGGTGGCGGCCCCGCCCCCCACCCGATCGAAGCGCAGATTCCGCACGCGGCTCCCCGTCACGAGCATGGCGTCGACCGACCCGCCCGGACCGCGCCGAAAGCGCACCGTCGGCAGCCACGGCTGCCGGCTGTGGAAGGTGTCGTCGCCGGCCGGGGCCAGCCACGCATCGTCGTTGCGCCAGTGCCGGGCGATGAGCCGCCCGTCCTCGAGCACGATCTCGTACGTGGAGTCGAGCTCCGGACTCCGGTACGTCCCCGTGTACGGGCGGAGCTGCGCGGCCGTCATAGTCGCCGGGGCCGCGTCCTCCGGCGGAACGGGTCCGCCACCCGACGGGGGCCCCATCCGGTCCTCGAGGAAGACCTCGGCCACGCGGCGGGCTCGCCCGCCCGGGTCACAGTTCGAGACGTTGCAGAAGACGACGATCGAGAGGTTCTGCTCGGGGAAGCGCACGAACTGGGTGCGGAAGCCGGCCCAGCTCCCGCCGTGGTTGAACATCGGCAGGCCCCGGTACTCGCCGTGCACCAGGCCCCACGCGTACGCCTGCTCGCCCCCGTGCACGATCTTCAGGCAGTCGTGGGAGAACCGGGTCTGCGCCATGCCGAGCGCCCGGACGATCCGCTCGTGCGTGTACTCGC
>CALJLC010000078.1 GCA_937982605.1 uncultured Gemmatimonadales bacterium
TACGCCATCGACTCCGAGTCCGACCCGAACTACAACCCGGGTGGCTGGCGGAAGGGCCTGCGCGTGGGCAGCGCCGCCACCGGAGAGGTATGGTATTTCGTGCCCGAGCACATGTCCGAGCGTCCCTCCGGGATGGGCGGCTACGGTTCGATGGGCGAAGGCGTGACCGCCGACCGGGACGGCAACGTCTACGCCGGCGAGGTCGGGCCGGTGCAGGGGATGACCAAGTTCATCCCCAGGCTGACGCGCAGGTAGAAGGAGGCGCCGCCGCCGGGCCCCCGGCGGGAACGTTCGGTCGACCGGGGCCTACTCCGGGACATGATCGATCGGCTCGTCGACCTGATGCGCGGCCGGCGCACGCTCGTGCTGGCCGGCGCGGGCTGCAGCACCGAATCGGGCATTCCGGACTACCGGGGTCCCGAGGGACGGCTGCGCGTGCGGAATCCGGTCCAGTACGGGGAGTTCGTTCGGTCGGAGGCGAACCGGCGGCGGTACTGGGCCCGGAGCACGGTCGGCTGGCAGCGCGTGGCGGGGGCGCGGCCGAACCCGACCCACGTCGGGCTGGCCGAGCTCGAGGCGTGCGGCGTGGTGAGCGGCGTGATCACGCAGAACGTCGACGGGCTGCATCACGCGGCGGGAAGCGCCCGGGTCGTGGAGCTGCACGGATCCCTCGCCCACGTGGTGTGCCTGGAGTGTGGTGATCGGACGACGCGCAACGAGATGCAGGAGCGCCTGCTCGCGGCGAACGAGGAGTGGCTGGCGGCCGTTCCCGTGCGTGGCGCCGCCGCGGGGACCGGTCGCGGTCGGGAAGGGGGGCCGGTCGCCGAGCCCGCCCCGGACGGCGACGCCGAGCTTCCGGACGACGCCTACGACTCGTTCGCGGTGCCCGCGTGCGCGTGCGGCGGGGTGCTCAAGCCCGACGTGGTCTTCTTCGGCGAGAACGTGCCGAAGGACCGGGTGGCCTCGTGCTGGCGGATGATGGATGACTCCGACGTGCTCCTCGTGGCGGGCTCGTCGCTCACGGTCTACAGCGGCCGTCGGTTCGTGTACGGGGCGGCGGAGCGGGCGCTGCCGATCGGCGTCGTGAACCTCGGGCCGACTCGCGCGGACGACTACGCGATCGCCAAGGTGGACGGCCGTCTCGGCGAGGACGTGCCGCGGCTGGTCGAGGCCCTGAGAGCCGCGTAGCGGGACGGGCTTCCAGGACCCGGGCGCGACGCCTTCCTCACTCCGGCGCCGACTTCACGCGCCCACGTGAACGACGCAGCGGCGCGTCGATCCCCGCCGCCGGTGCTCCCAGAGGTAGATCCCCTGCCAGGTGCCGAGCGCCAGCCGCCCACCTTCGAAGGGGATCGAGAGTGTCGTGGCGGTGAGCGCGGCGCGGATGTGAGAAGGCATGTCGTCGGGTCCCTCCGCGGTGTGCGTGAAGTGCGGATCGCCCTCGGGCACGTGTCGTTCGAGCCACGCCTCGAGATCCCGGCGCGCCGAGGGATCGGCGTTCTCCTGGATCGTCAGGCTGGCCGAGGTGTGCCGGACCATGATCGTGCACAGGCCGTCCGCGAGACCGCTTCCCCCCACCACGTCCTGGATACGGTCCGTGATCTCGTGCAATCCCCTGCCGCGGGTCCGGATCTCGACGTGCTCGATCATGTCCCTACGAGTAGCGGGGCGAGGGCCCGTCGGAACCCTCGCCCCTTCTCGTTCGGCGGCCCGTCCACGCCTCGCCCGGCTCTCGGGGGCCGCCGCTCGTCCCTTCGCTAGAGCCAGCGCACCTCGCCGCTCGTCACGTCGTACATGGCGCCCACGATCGCGATCTCGCCCGCCGCCTCCATCTCGGCGAGCACGGGGCTCTCCTCGCGGATCGCCTCCATCGTGGCGAGCACGTTGGCCTCGGCGACGGTATCGGCCAGCTCCGGATCCTCACGGTCGAGCTCGGACTCGTAGACCACCCGGTCGACGACGGGCTCGATCTTGCGCACGAGCCGCGTCAGGTTGCCGAGCCGGGCCTTGCCGATGGCGCCCTTCACGGCGCCGCAGGAGGTATGGCCGAGCACGACGATCGCCTTGGAGCCGGCGAGCTTGCACGCGAACTCCATGCTCCCGAGCAGGTCCGCGTTCACGATGTTGCCCGCGACCCGCGCCGTGAACACGTCGCCGATGCCCTGATCGAAGATCGTCTCCACGGGCACGCGCGAGTCGATGCAGCCGAGAACGACGGCGAAGGGATACTGACCGGAGGCCGTGGCCTCGACCTGGGCGTCGAGCGGCCGCTCGATCGGGTTGCCCTCCAGGAAGCGACGATTGCCGTCGCGGAGCATCTCGAGGGCCTGCTCCGGCGTGATGGCCGACTGCGTCTCGGACGTCTGGGCGATGGGAAGGGTGGCGGTCATGTGGGAATCTCCCGGAGTTGTCGATCGAAGGGGTGGATGTCGAAGCGGGTCGATGCGGTCGCTCAGGCCGTCGGCGCGGCCGCGGCCACTTCCTCGTCGGGCGCGAGGCTCTCCTCGTCACCGGACGGCGCGGACGGCTCTGCGTCGCGGCCGGACAGGTGCCGCTCGAGCCACGCCGCGCAGTCGCGGAAGGAGCCGAAGCAGAGCTCGGTCGAAACCAGATCGGGGATCAGGCGGATCCGCTCGGCCAGGTCGCGTGGCTGACCGTGGATGTCCGTGAAGGCGACCTGGATTCCGTTGCCGCGCAGCTCCAGGACCGCCTCCTCGAGCGCGTACAGGCCCGACTGGTCCATGTACGGGACGCGGTCGAAGCGAAGGACCACGACCTCGAGGTCCGGCAGCGCGGAGACGAGCTCCTGGAACCGGTTGGCGAAGCCGAAGAAGAGGGGGCCGTCGAGGTGCTTGATGAACACCCGCTCCCCGCGCCGGGCGATGAGGTCGCCCTCGTCCGCCCACGGGATCTCACGCGAGAAGTGCTTGAGCGGCGCGCTCTGGGTCCGGTGCTCGATGACGTCCGAGATGTTCTTCATGAAGAGCAGCGCGGAGAGCACCATGCCGGCGGCCACCGCCACGAGCAGGTCCACGAAGACCGTGAGGGAGAGCACGATCAGCATCACCGCCGCGTCCGCGCGCGGGACCTCGCGCAGGTGGCGCAGCCCCTTGTAGTCGATGATCCCGATACCGACGGTGATCAGGATGCCTGCCAGCACCGCGTTCGGCACGTGGCCCACCAGGGAGCCGAGCCCGAGCAGGACCGCGAGCAGGAACAGTCCCGCGATCACGCCGGAGAGCGGAGACGTACCGCCGGACTTGATGTTGATGAACGTGCGAATAATGGCGCCCGCGCCGGGCAGACCGGAGATGA
>CALJLC010000079.1 GCA_937982605.1 uncultured Gemmatimonadales bacterium
CGCACAGACCCCAGGTTTGCCGAAGCGACCTTCCGCTTCGGTGCTCGATACGCCGCCAGGTCCTGAAGCTTCGAAATAACGGTTACTTCTCACGCCCAACCTGGCAGCGGATCAAGACTTCATCCAGGAGCCTATTGTCGGCGGCTCGGCCATCCTGGTACTGGGGACGGTATCCCGCAGTTTCGAGGATCCGTAGCTTTGCGTCCCCGACTTTCGCCGGGTTTGCCTTTTCGGGGTTGGCGGCTTCTGGGTTTTTATACCGGAAGGTTCTGCCCCTGTCAAAAGGTCGTTTGATTCTCTCGTCCTCGTCCGAGGACAGCCAGCGCGGGTGTACGGAGGTTGCGTCCGGCTAGAATCCGTCCATGAGCACCCCTCGACGCTTCCGGTGGGCCTATCTGGGTAGGCTGGCCTACGAGCCGGCGACGCGTCTGCAGGCCGCCGTCCGGGACGAGCTGCGTGCCGGCGGCGCCGTCGACCATCTCCTGCTCCTCGAGCACCCTCACGTCTACACGTTGGGTCGGAGCGGCGCCGCGAACGACGTGGTGGCGCCGCCGAGCTGGCTGCGGGATCGTGGGGTCGAGGTCGTGGAGTGCGATCGGGGCGGCCAGGTGACCTACCACGGTCCGGGGCAGCTCGTCGGGTATCCGGTGATGGATCTCAATCCGGATCGTCGAGACGTGCGCCGGTACGTTCGGGACCTGCAGGAAGTCCTCGTCCGGACCCTGGCCGACTACGGACTCGAGGCGCACGCCGAGACGCGCCAGTCCCTGATCGGCGTCTGGGTCGGCGACGCCAAGATCGCCTCGATCGGCGTCCATCTCAGCCGCTGGATCACGACGCACGGCTTCGCCCTCAACGTCTGCACCGACCTGAGCTACTTCCAGGGCATCGTCGCCTGCGGCCTCCAGGGCGTACGGATGACCTCGATCGAGGTCGAGACCGGGAGGCGACTCGACGTGGCCGAGGTGGCGTCGCGTGTTGCCGGCCACTTCGCGGACGTTTTCGACCGGCATCCGGAGCCGGTGGCGGCATCCGATGTGCTCTCGCTCGCAACCGCTCCCGGCGCGACGTCTCCCCCAGCACCGTCGCCGGTGGCGGCGAATGCGACGGCGGGGGAGGTCTCGACCGGCGATGGCTCGGTCCCCGGGAGATCCGTAGAGTGAGCCGATCGGGCGACATCGCCGTCGGCCTGAACGCGGTCATCATGGCCGTGACCGAGGGCGAGCCGCGCGTGCTGACCCTCGATGGCGTAGAGCCCACGGAAGACCTGCCGTCGCTGCCGTACGGCCCGCTCGACGCCGAGATGGACCGGACGTTGGAGCTCGGGCTTCGCAACTGGGTCCGGCAGCAGACCGATCTGGAGCTCGGCTACGTCGAGCAGCTGTACACCTTCGGCGATCGGGATCGGGACCCCGTCCATCCGGACGACGGGCCGCGCCAGATCTCGGTCGCCTACCTCGCCCTGGTGCGCGAGATCGAAGCGGTGGGAGGTGAAGGCTCGCAGTGGCGCGACGTCTACGGCTTCTTTCCCTGGGAGGACTGGCGCGAGGGCCGACCGGCCGCCGTCGAGCCGCTACAGAAGCTGCTGCGCGAGTGGGAGTCCGCGAGCGGCTCCGAGGAGGAGCGCCGTGAGCGGCGCGAGCGGGTCGAGCTCGCGTTCGGTCTGGGGGGCGCGGGCTGGGACGGCTATCAGGTCCTCGAGCGCTACGAGCTCCTCTTCCAGATCGGACTGGTGGACGAGGCGGCTCCGGCCGGGCGGGAAGCGGAGAGGCGCGCGCTCCCGCTCGGCGAACCGATGGCCCTGGACCACCGACGGATTCTCGCCACGGCCCTGAGCCGCGTGCGCGGCAAGATCAAGTACCGGCCGGTCGTCTTCGAGCTGATGCCACCCCTGTTCACCCTCTTCCAGTTGCAGAAGGTCGTCGAGGCGCTCTCCGGGGTGCGGCTCCACAAGCAGAACTTCCGGCGGCTGGTCGAGAAGGGCGGCCTCGTCGAGGGCACCGGGCGGATCGATCCGATGACCGGCGGACGGCCGGCGGAGATGTTCCGCTTCCGCCGCGAGGTACTGCGCGAGCGCGTCGCTCCGGGACTGGGCGTGCCGTCGCCCCGACCTCCCCAGTAGCGGCCGGTAGGGCCCGGACCGGCGCCGCCCGAGGCCGTCTCGTTCCGGGCTTGCGCTTCTTTATGCTCCTATGTAGTATAAGGCCACTGGATTTGCTCATGGTGAGAATATCTCTCGGCCCGTGAGCGTCCGGAGTGGGGAGATCCCGATGAGAACGACGCATCTGCCGGCCACGACTCCGACCCGGACGGGCGCTGACGCCTTCGAGCGCCTCCAGGGTGTCCTGCCCGAGATCGAATGGGCGATCCACGCCCCGTACGTCGAGGCGATCAACGAGCTCAAGCGGGAGCGCGGCGCCGTCGTCTTG
>CALJLC010000080.1 GCA_937982605.1 uncultured Gemmatimonadales bacterium
TGCCGACCGCTGCGTCGAGGCACTGTCCCCGGAACCAGCCGGGCACGCGCGCCAGGAAGAACCAGTGCTTCGCGCGCGTCCACAGCGTCGGGCCTCCCCGCTGCTCCTCGAATCGCAGCTGCTCGATCGTGGCGCGATAGAGCAGGGTTCTGGGATCGCCGGGCCGGAGATCCCGATACCAGGCGTTCCGCACGTCGTTGACCCCGGAGTTCACGATCACGACGTCGGGGCTCAGCGGCAGCGCGTCGCTGCGGAAACGCTCGAGCAACTGATAGGAGTCGTACCCGTCGAAGGCGAGATTGACGATCTCGACCACGCGGTCTGGGTAGCGCTCCGCCACGATCGCCCGCATGTAGGCGTCGATCGTCCCGTCGTCGTCGACGCCCCACCCGAAGGTGGTCGAGCCGCCCAGCAGGACGACCCGGAGCACGCCCGCCGGCTTCGCTGCCTCGACGCCCGGTCCGCGGAAGCCCTGCTCGTTCGTGGACGCCGAAGTGCCGTTCCCGTACTCCATCGTGCGAAGGGGCCGAGGGCGGAAACCCGCCGTCCCGTGCGGCTCCACGTGCACCTCGTAGGGGTCCAGCAGGAGGGCCTCCGCCAGGCCCGTGTCGGCCACCGCGGCATATAGGCGTAGCACCCCCTCGACGACCCCGAGACCGACGAGCAGCGTCCAGACGAGCAGCGCCACCGGGGCCAGCCTGCGGGCGGAGGCGGCGGGACCGGCCACTAGGGGTGCGCGAGCGTGTCGAGCACGCGGCGGCGCCAGCGAGCGTACCGGTCGGCGCCCAGCACGGAGCGGACGCCGTTGAGGAGCGCTTCCCTCGGGTACCGGCTCACCAGCAGCCGTGTGTCACCCTCGAGAATTCGCCGAGCCAGGCGGCGATCCAGCTCCCTGGGCACGTTGCAGCGTCGAATCCAGCGATGGCCCGACCGGGACGCGCGCCCGTCCGTGGCGTTCGATCCCCAGCGTGAGGTCGCCACCGCCGTATAGCCGCACTCGCCCAGGAGTGCGCGGAGCCCGGGCCGGGGCGCGTTTCCACCGGGGAGCGCCAGCTCCGTGGTGGTCTGGTCCAGCGCGTCGTCCAGCGCCAGCCGTGAATCCTCCAGCTCGGCGCGGAGCTCCCGCTCACCGAGCGTCGAAAGGTGCGGATGGGAGCGCGTGTGGGACTGCACCGACCTCCCCAGGTCGCGAAGCGCCCGGAGCTGGTGCCACGTCATGAAGCCCGGGCGCCCGACCCAGTCGGTCACGATGAAGAAGGTCGCGGTCATGGACCGCCGCCGGAGCTCGGGGACCGCATGGTCGAACTGACCCGTCGTGCCGTCGTCGAAGGTGACGGCCACGCTGGCGCCGCTCGGATCCCGGCGCGCCTCGGCCAGCGACGTGCCCCGCAGCTCCATCGCGCTGATCGTGTCCAGCATGAGGGCGAACGACTCCGTGGACACCGTGAAGCGCGCCGGCCCACCCGTCGGCTCGGGGGGCCGGGGGGCCACGTCGTGATACATGAGCGCGACCCACGACACGGCGCGTCAGGACGTACGCTGGTAGACGACCAGGAACTTGTTGGCCTGAAAGCGCTTCGGGAGCAGTCCGACGATCGTGTCGTGGACCTTCCGGACGATCCGGAGCGCGCTGGCGTCGTCCTCCCACGCGCGGTGCACGTACTCCAGGAGCGACTGACGGAATCCGGCCCGGGCCATGCGGCGCTCGAGGCGCTTCGGCCATACGGAGCGCTGGTTCCGGGTCGTGAGGCTCAGACCCCAGAAACGGTTCACCACGTTGAAGGCGAACCACGACAGGGGGTTCTGAGCGTTGGGCTCGAGCGCGATCAGGCGTCCGGTCGTCACCCTCGCCAGCTCTTCCGGGAGCGTTTCCAGCCTGGGGAAGTGGTGGAGCAGAAGCGACGACCAGAGCACCTCGAACGCGTCGTCGGCGAACGGCAGACGCTCCGCGTCGGCCACGACGAAGTGACCCTCGAGGCCCTCGCGACGGAATCGTTCCCGTGCGGCCCGCACCCCGTGCAGGCTCAGATCGACCGCCGTGACGGCACAGCCGCGGCGGGCTATCCGCACCGCGTGCGCACCCGTCCCGCAGCCCAGATCCAGGACGCGGCCCTCGGGGGTCGTGGGGAACGCCAGGTCGTGAAGCTCGTCGTAGCCCGACGTGATGTGCTCGTCCTCGGCGTTCCCCTCGAAGAGCCCGCCGTAGAAGCCCTTTTCGGCTACGAAGTCCTGATCTTGTGTGGGTGCCATGCTCGCGGGATCGGAATGAGAGGGGGGGACCGGGAGGTGGTCGCTCGCGCGCGTCCCCCGGCCGACCTCGGCGCCGGCCGAAGAGGCGGGAAACGCCCGTTCAGTTCACATAAGTATACCTCGGGGGGCAAAGTAAAGAGCCTCGCATCGCCCCTGGCTTTGGCACATCTTGGACGTGT
>CALJLC010000081.1 GCA_937982605.1 uncultured Gemmatimonadales bacterium
GGTGTGGCCGGTCTCACGATCGGCTTCGCGGCCCGCGACGCGCTCTCCAACATCATCTCCGGCGTCTTCATCTTCTGGGACCGGCCGTTCGTGCTCGGGGACCTGATCGAGGTCGACGGGAAGTACGGGCGCGTGCACCGGATCACGCTCCGGTCGACACGCGTCGTGACGGTCGACGGGAAGATGCTCGCGATCCCCAACGCCGAGGTCGTGAATCGGACGGTCGCCTCGTACACCAACTTCCCGCACCTCCGCATCGACATCCCCATGACGATCGGCGTCGGCGAGGACCTGGGGCGGGTGCGGTCGCTCCTCCTCGAGCTGGTGCGCGGGGACGAAGCGTACATGGAGGAGCCGGCGCCGGAAGTGGTCGTCGTGCAGCTCAACGACTACAACGTGGCCATCGAGCTGCGGGCGTGGCTCCACGACGAGCGACGTCACGTCCGCAAGCGGCTCGAGCTAAGGGAGCGGGCGTTCGAGACGCTGCGCTCGGCCGGCGTCGACATGCCGTTCGAGACGATCCGCGCCCTCGCGGTTCTCTCCGGAGAGGCGCCCGAGCTCCGGAAGGCGTAGCCGGCAGACCCCTTGACCAGCAAGGGGTCTGGTCGTATACCTAAGCGAACAAGGCATGATTCGCCGAGGGGTCGGCGACCTCACCCTGCACGCGGGACGAACGGCCGATGAGCGGTAGCGATCTCTTCACGGGAACGCTGGACATCCTGATCCTGCGCACGCTGCAGACCGAGCCGCTTCACGGCTACGCGATCGGCCGGGCGCTGCGCGACGGCTCCGAGGGCGTGCTGGCGGTGGAGGAGGGGGCGCTCTATCCGGCGCTGCACCGCCTCCAGCGGCGCGGCCTGCTCGAGGCGGAGTGGGGGCGCACCGACACCGGGCGCCGCGCCAAGTTCTATCGGCTGACGTCCGACGGCGAGGCCCATCTCACGCGGGAGGCCGCCCGCTGGGCGGAGTTCTCCGGCGCCGTGAGCGCGATCCTCGGGGGTCGGGGCTGAGACGCCGATGGGTGCGCGGCGCGGAAGGGGAGACGGGGGTCGACCGGGCTTCCTCCGGGTGTTTCGTCCGGGTCAGGTCCGGACCGATCCGGCCGAGGACATTCACGCGGAGATCGAGCTCTATCTGGAGCTGCGGGCCGCGGAGCTCGAGGCCGAGGGGCTGACGCCGGAGGAGGCCCGCAGGGTGGCGAACGAACGCTTCGGGGACGCCGAACGGATCGAGGAGCAGCTGCGCCGGGAAGCGCGGCGGGACGAAACCAGGGAGGGGTGGACGATGACGTGGTCGGCGATGAGGCAGGACCTGCGGTACGCGCTCCGGGGCATGCGCCGGAGCCCGGGCTTCACGCTCGTGGCGGTGACGACGCTCGCGCTCGCGCTGGGCGGCAACGCGGCGATCTTCAGCGTGGTCGATGCGTCGCTGCTGAGCGCGCTCCCCTTCGCGGAGCACGAGCAGCTCGTCTTCCTGAACGGCGTGCACGTGGTGGACGGCGAGTCCGCGGTGCGCGGCGCGTCCTTCCCGGAGTTCCGCGACTGGCGGGAGCGGTCCCGAACCGTCCCGGAGATGGCCGCGGTGGCCGGGCTATCGTTCGCGCTGTCCGGGGACGGCTCCGCGGAAAGGGTCCCGGCCGAGATGGTGACCGAGGGCTACTTCGACATCCTCGGCGCCTCGGCGGAGCGAGGCCGACTCTTCCAGCCCGTCGAGCACGCGGAGCCCGACGCGCATCCGGTGGCGGTGATCTCGCACGCGCTCTGGGAGCGGCGCTACGGGCTTTCTGCCGACGCGCTGGGCGCCACGCTGTTCGTCAACGAGCGTCCGCTCACCGTCGTGGGGGTGCTTCCCGCCGGCTTCGGCGGCGTGAACCTCACCACCGACGTGTGGGTGCCCGAGTCGATGGTCTCTCTCATCGCGAGCCCGGACCTCCTGGAGTCGCGCGGCTCCCGGTTCCTGACCGTGGTCGGCCGGATCGCGCCCGGCGCGGACGCCGAGGCGGCCCAGGCGGAGCTCGACGTGATCGCGACCGATCTCCAGGCGGACTTCCCCGGACCGCACGAGGACCGCTTCGCGCAGATCGTCACCTTCCGCGACGGCTTCCTCGGCGGGACGGGCCGGCTCCTCTGGATCCTCATGGGCGCCGGGCTGGTGCTCCTGCTCATCGCGGCGGCCAACGTGGCCAACCTCCTCCTCGTGCGCTCGCACGGACGCACACGGGAGTTCGTGCTGCGCCGGGCGCTCGGCGCGGAGGGATCGCGGATCGCAGGTCAGCTCCTCTCGGAGAGCGCGGTCCTGGCCGCGGTGGGCGGTGTGGCGGGGGTGGGGGTGGCCATGCTCGCGCTCGACGTGCTCGGGCCGATGATCCCCAACGGCGTGCTCCCGGGCTACGTCGAGCCCGCCTTCAGCACGACGGCGTTCTTCTTCTCCCTGGCGGTGCTCGCGTTCGTCGGGATCACTACCGGGCTGGTACCTGCCGTCGCCAGCGCCCGCATCGACATCGCGACCCGGCTTCGTGACGGAAAAGGAGCGTCGGCGGGCGGGAGCCCGAGCAAGCTGCGCACACAACATGCCTTCGTGATCGCGCAGGTGGGGCTCGCGCTGGTGCTCATGGTCGGAGCGGGGCTGCTCACCCGCAGTTTCCGCGCGCAGCTCGCGGTCGACGTCGGCGCGGAGCTCGACGGCGTTGTCGCGCTGCGCACACAGACCCCGAACAGCCGGTACGACACCGACGCGTCGATCTGGAATCTGGCTCGCGAGCTCGAGCGCACCGCGGCGGCGCTCCCCGGCGTGGCGAACGTGTCGATCTCCTCCACGCTGCCGTTCCGCGGCGGGTCGTCGGGCATCTACATGCTCCGCGAGGGCGAGACGCCGGATGACCGGATTCGCGTGCATCGTCACTCGGTGACCGAAGGGTACTTCGAGACGCTCGGCATCGACGTGGTCGAAGGACGCGGCTTCAACGCGCAGGACGTCGACGGAGCCCCGGGCGTCGTCGTCATCACGGAGGCGATGGCGCGCCGGGTGTACCCCGGCGAGAGCGCGGTCGGGAAGATGATGATGCTCCGCCCCGACGGGTCCATGAACGTGGAGATCGTCGGGGTGATCGAGGACGTGCGCTATCGCGACGTGACGACGTCCCTCATGGCGGACGCCAACAGCCCCGACGTCTTCTTCTCCTTCTGGCAGATTCCCTCTCGGACGCTGGAGCTGGCCGTGCGGGCGGACGCGACCGGGCCCGGTGCCGAGGCGCTGCTGCCGAGCCTGCGCTCGACGCTGGCCGAGATCGACGCGGACCTCCCCGCGTACCAGCTCGCCACGCTCCGGGAGGGGTGGCGCGCGCAGACGGCCACGCCCCGCTTCGCGGCATTCCTCATGTCGCTCTTCAGCGTGCTCGCCACCGGACTGGCCTGCGTCGGCGTCTACGGCGTGCTCGCCTTCGCGGTGGGCCAGCGCGCGCAGGAGATCGCGATCCGGCGGGCCATCGGGGCCTCGGGCGGCGCGGTGGCGCGTGCCGTGGTGCGTGACGGACTCCGGCTGGCGCTCGCCGGGCTCGTCGTCGGCGCGGTCGTGGCCGCATTCGGCTCCCGGGTGCTCGAGGGCTTCCTCTACGGCGTCGAAGCCACCGATCCGCTCACCTTCCTCTCCGTCGGCGGCGGGATGGTGCTCGTCGCGGTGGTGGCGGCGATCGTCCCCGCCATGCGCGCCATGCGGCGGGACCCGGCGGAGGCGCTGAGCGCGGAGTAGTCGCGGCTCACACTGGCGGGCAGGGACGACGGCATCGACAATAGGGAGCTGGTCCCCCCGCCCGCCCCGAGCGCCGATGCCCGGATACAGCCACACCTACGTCGATGTCGTGATCGGGGGTGAGGACCGGACCTTCGACCTCACGGACATCGCGTCGCTCAGCATCGGGCGCCACCCTCAGTGCACGGTGGTGCTGGCCGACGATCCGATGGTGTCGCGCAAGCATGCGCTGGTTCAGCGCGACGCCTCCGAGTCCGGGGACTACTACCTCTCCGATCTGGGAAGCCGGAACGGGACCACCCACAACGGCGTGCCGGTCACGTCTCCGGTCATGCTCCAGGA
>CALJLC010000082.1 GCA_937982605.1 uncultured Gemmatimonadales bacterium
GCGGTGGATGTCCTTCGGGTCCCCGGAGAGCGCCGCCCACCGGAACGGCCCCTTCCCTTCGCAGAAGAGGTCGCGGATGTAGGCGGGCACGAAGCCGGGGTACGCGAAGGCGTCGTCGAAGCCCGCGTCCTGCGCGTACCCCCGCAGGTTGTTGCCGTAGTCGACGGCCACCGAGCCGGCCTGCTGCATGGCGACGATCGCCTCGCAGTGCGCCCGGATCGACGCCATGGAGCGCTTCACGTACGCCTCCGGGTCCTCGGCGCGCAGCGCCTCGGCTTCCGCGAGGGAGAGTCCGGCGGGCACGTAGCCGTGCAACGGATCGTGGGCGGAGGTCTGATCGGTGACGATGTCGGGTGTGACACCCCGCTCGACGAGCTCGGGCAACACCTCCGCGCAGTTCCCGACCACCCCGCACCCACTCGAGCGCTTCGTCCAGGTCCTCGGTCATGCGGTCGCAGTAGCGCGTGTCGAGTCGCCGCCGGATTCGCGACGGGTCGACCTCCACGCAGAGCATGACGCCCTCGTTCATCGTGGCGGCGAGCGGCTGAGCGCCTCCCATGCCTCCCATCCCCCCGGTCAGCACCCAGCGGCCACGCAGGCTTCCCCCGAAGTGCTTGCGGGCCATGGCACCGAACGTCTCGTAGGTGCCCTGCAGGATGCCCTGCGTGCCGATGTAGATCCACGAGCCGGCCGTCATCTGGCCGTACATCATCAGGCCCTGCCGCTCGAGCTCGTGGAAGTGCTCCCAGGTGGCCCAGCGCCCCACGAGGTTCGAGTTGGCGATGAGGACGCGCGGAGCGTGCGTGTGCGTGCGGAAGACCCCGACCGGCTTGCCCGACTGCACGAGGAGCGTCTCGTCGTTCTCGAGCGAGCGCAGCGTCTTCACGATCGCGTCGAACGCCTCCCAGCTCCGCGCCGCCTTGCCCGTCCCCCCGTAGACGACGAGTCGCTCCGGGTGCTCGGCGACCTCGGGGTCGAGGTTGTTCATGAGCATCCGGAGCGCGGCCTCCTGGGTCCATCCCTTGCAGCTCAGCTTCCGGCCGCGAGGGGCGCGCACGGTACGGGCGGGGGCGGTCGTGGTCGTCATGACGCGAATTCCTCCGCGATGTCGTGGAAGGTGCCCGATCGCACCAGCTCCGTGATCGTTTCGAGGTCGGGACCGAGCGTCCGGTCCCCGTCCAGCCGGGAGACCCGGCCCCGGACCGCGTCCCACGCGCGCTCGACGCCGCGCCCGGCCCGGAGGGGCCGCCGGTATTCGATGCCCTCCGCGGCGCACATGAGCTCGGTGGCCAGGACGCGCTCCAGGCAGCCGACCGCGCGCCGAGCCTTCCGCGCGGCCGCCATTCCCATCGAGACGTGGTCTTCCTGGTTGGCGCTGGTCGTGACCGAGTCGACCGAGGCGGGGTGCGCCAGCACCCGCATCTCGGACAGGAGGTCGACGGCGGTGACCTGCGCGATCATGAAGCCGCTCTCGAGGCCGGGGCGGGCCGTGAGGAACGCCGGCAGCCCCATGCTCAGGTCGGGGTTGAGGAGTCGCTCGATGCGGCGCTCCGAGATCGCCGCCAAGTCGGCCACCGCGATCGCGAGGAGGTCGAGCGCCTGCGCCACGATCTGCGCGTGGAAGTTGCCCCCGCTGACCACGACGTCCGCTTCGGGAAAGCCGAGCGGGTTGTCGGTGGCGCTGTTGGCCTCCGTCTCGAGGATACCGCGGACGTACGCCAGCGCGTGCCGGGCCGCGCCGTGCACCTGCGGAGCGCAGCGGAGCGCGTAGGCGTCCTGCACCCGAGGGTCGTCGTCTCGGTGCGACTCGCGGATCTCGGAGTCGGCAAGGAGGCCGCGGAGCACGGCGGCCGAGCGCCCCTGCCCGACGTGGGGGCGCGCGTCGTGGATCTCCGGCCGATACGCCTCCGGCGTTCCGAGCAGCGCCTCGAGGGACATCGCCGCCGCCACCTCGGCCGAGCCGAGCGCCCGCTCCGCGGCCCGGAGCGCGAGGATGCCGATCCCGGTCGTCGCCTGCGTGCCGTTGATGAGCGCCAGCCCCTCCTTCGCCTCGAGCACGAGCGGCTCCAGCCCCGCCTCGGCCAGGTGCTCCCCGGCGGTGGCCCAGCGGCCGCCCCGCTCGGCCCGGCCCTCGCCGAGCAGCGCCTGCGCCACGTGGGCCAGCGGGGCCAGGTCCCCGCTCGCGCCGACCGATCCGAACTCGGGAACCCACGGGTGGATCCCCGCTCGGAGCAGCGCCAGCAGCTGCTCCGCCAGGGCTGACCTGCAACCTGAGACGCCACGGGCCAACGCGTTGGCGCGCAGTAACATGAGCGCCCGCACGGACGCCCGATCGAGAGGGTCTCCCATCCCCGAAGCGTGCGAGCGCACGAGGTTGTGCTGCAGGGCGGTGCGATCCTCCTCGGCGATCGCCACGTCGGCCAGTCGCCCGAAGCCGGTGGTGACGCCGTACACGCGCGCACCGGACGAGACCTTGGCCTCGACGACGGCCCGGGACGCCCTCATCCGCTCCCGTGCCTCGTCCGTCAGGTCGAGATCGGCCCCGGGGTCGAGCGCCACCCGTTCGACGTCCTCGAGGGTGAGCGTCAGCCCGTCGACCCGGACGGCCGTCATCGATCCGGACGGGTGAGGCGTCGGCGTCCCTCCACGAACTCCTCCCGGCTCACGGTCAGGTCGGCTTCGGACCACGACGATTCCAGCTCGACGCCGAGGCCGTCGGCGAGCCGGTTGACGTAGTTGTAGTACGCGGTGACCTGACAGATGTCGAGGATCGCCCGATCGTCGAATTCGACCTAGCGGAGGGCGTCCACGTCCGCGGGACCGACCGAGGCGGGCTCGCGGGTGAGGCGGACCGCGTACGTCAGCATGGCGGCGTCACGGGCGCCCAGCTCGGCGGTCGTCCAGTCGAGCGCGAGCGCCCGGGGCAGCGCCCGGGAACCGGTGAGCGTACGGAGTCCCGCCCCGTGATGGTTGATTCAGTAGAAGCAGTCATTCTCGGCGGAGACCGTCACGGCAATCATCTCGCGCTGCACGCGCGAGAGCGGCGAGGGACCCCGCATCAGGTGGCTGTAGAGCCGGGCGTGGTCCTGCAGGGAGCGCGGGTTCGGTCCGTGGATCCAGAGGATGTTGTCCACGGAGCCGTCGGCATTCCCGTAGCGCGACCGCAGCTCGGCCAGGAGGCCCTCGGCCTCGTCGACGGGTACGTACGGGATGTGCGCCATGAGGGGGGTAATCTGCCGCGAAAGCGCGGCACAGCAAGGCTTTGCGTCGCTTGCCCCGCCCCCGGCGGTCTGACATTGTTGGGCGCCGCCACGGCGCCTCCCGCTTCCACACTCCGGACGCCCGAATGGATTTCTACGAGCCGTCAGCGAAGCAGTGGGAGCAGGACATGGTCGAGCTGCGCCAGCGGCTCGTGGGGGCGCTCGCGCTGATTCTCGCCGTGACGCTCGTCGGCATCCTCGGCTTCCTCGTCATCGACCCCGGCGCGGGCCTCGTGCGCGCCTTCTTCATGACGGCGATCACGCTCACCACCGTGGGCTACGGAGAGGAGATCCCGCTCGACACCGACGCCGCCATGATCTTCACGGCGGTGCTGATCCTGATCGGGATGGGCGCTACGCTGTACTTCGTCTCGACGGCCACGGCGTTCGTCCTCGAGGGGCAGCTCGGACACGTATTCAGGAGAAGGAAGATGGAGCGCGACCTGGCCGGCCTGTCCGGACACCTGATCGTCTGCGGGGCCACGCGCACCGCCCGGTACGCCGCCGCCGAGCTCGCGGCGGTGGAGCGCACGGTGGTCCTCGTGGTGAGCTCGCGAGCGGAGGCCGAAGCGGAGGAGGTCTCGGAGCTCGAGGGCGTGCGGGTCGTGCTGGGTGATCCGACGGACGACGACGTCCTGCGGATCGCCGGCGTCGACCGGGCCAGCGGCCTCATCGCCTGCAGCGAGTCGGACAACGAGAACGTCGTCATCACCCTCACCGCCCGGCAGCTCAACCCCAGGCTCCGAGTCGTCTCCAAGGTCCAGGACATCGAGCAGGAGGCGAAGGTCCGCAAGGTCGGGGCGAACACCGTCGTCTCGCCGCAGCACATCGGCGGCCTCCGGATGGCGTCCGAGCTGGTGCGGCCGGCGGTGGTCGACTTTCTCGACACCATGCTTCGCGACAAGGATCGGAACCTCCGGATCGAGGAGCTCGTGATCCCGTCCGGTTCCCCCGCCGTCGGCGGGCCGCTCCGAAAGGCGGGGCTCGACCGGGTGCCGGGAATCCTCCTGCTCGCCGTACGCCGCCCGGACGGCGAATGGGAGTACAACCCGCCGCGAGACCGGCGGGTCGAGGCGGGAGAGACGCTGATCTTCCTCGGGTCCCCCACGGACCGCCGCCGGATCCGCGAGGTTCTCGGCGCTCGCGCCGAGGGGCCCGCGCCACGCGGCTTACGCATCGCCGCGCGCCCGCCGGGATCCGCTGTACGGCCGCAC
>CALJLC010000083.1 GCA_937982605.1 uncultured Gemmatimonadales bacterium
CCGCTGACCTTCCGCTCGCTGCTCGCGGCGGCCATCATCCTCGGGTCGGTCGTCGTGATCACGACCGAGATCGGTGCGCGTCGACGGACCCGCGTGCCCGTTCCTCCCACCCGGATGCCATGAGCCTCGTCGCACAGCTTCCGACCGGAGACGGGGGTGGCTTCTCGCTGATCCCCGGCGTGACGCCCGAGACGACGTCGAACCTGATCCTCTCGGTCGTGGTCGTGCTGATCGTGTTCCTCGTGCGGCGCGGCGTGCTGGCCATCGTGCACCGGACCGTCGAGGACGCGGCGCTGCTCTATCGCTGGGCCAAGGCCACGGCCAACGCCGCGTTCTTCATCGCGGCGCTCGCGCTGACGCAGATCTGGTTCACGGCGATCCCGTCGATCGGGACCTTCCTCGGGCTCCTCGCCGGTGGTCTGGCCATCGCGCTGAAGGACATCGTGGCGGATCTGGCGGGTTGGCTCTTCATCGTGTGGCGCCGTCCCTTCGAGACCGGAGACAGGATCCAGATCGGTCCGCACGCGGGGGACGTCGTGGACCGGAGTCTCTTCCAGTTCACCATCATGGAGATCGGGAACTGGGTGAGCGCGGACCAGAGCACGGGGCGGCTGATCCACGTGCCGAACGCCCTGGTCTTCACGCAGCCGCTCGCCAACTACGTGGCCGGCTTCCCGTACCTGTGGAACGAGCTGAAGGTGCTCGTCACCTTCGAGAGCGACTGGCGCAAGGCGAAGCAGGTGATCGAGGAGCTCGCCGCCGACCTCACCGTCGAGATCACGCGAGAGGCGCACCGGCCGGCCCCCAAGACGGAGCAGCGGTTCCTGATCCGCTACCGCAAGGAAACCCCGATCGTCTACGTGTCGGTCGAGAACAGCGGCGTGCTCCTGACGCTCCGCTACCTGTGCCGACCTCGCCAGCGCCGTGGCTCCGCGAGCGACATCTGGCAGCGCATCCTCGACGCCTTCGACGAGCACCCCGACATCGTGCTTGCGTACCCCACGCAGCGGATCAACCTGGCCCGCGAAGTCCTCTCGGACGGCAAGGGCGACGGTGCCGCGTCCCCGGAGTCGGCCGGCGCGGCCCCGCCTTCGGGCGGCGTGCCGCCGTCCGGGGCAGGACCCGAAACGCCCGCTCCGGCCTGACCTTTCGACGATTTCATGGCGATCGGCTCCCGCCAGTCGCTACGTTGCGAGGGCGGGCCGGGCGCCCGCGTGGCCCGCTCGCAGCGCTCTCGGCGAGGGTTCCATGCGCCTGTTCGTTGGAGTCAACATCCCCAAGAAGCAGCGCACGCGGGTCCACCGTTCCATCCGCAGCCTCCGGGAGGACGGCCTGCCCGTGCGCTGGATCGACCCTGACAACTTCCACGTCACGCTGAAGTTCCTCGGTGACGTGCGCCGCGAGCGTATCGACTCGGTCGTCGAGGCGCTCGACCGCGTGGGAGCGTCGACCGCGCCCTTCACCACCACGCTCGGGGGCTTCGGGGCCTTCCCGACCGTGCGGAGGCCCCGGGTCATCTGGGTGGCGGTCGACGCGACTCCGGAGTTTCGCTGCCTGAAGCAGGACCTCGAATGGGCGCTCGGCGAGGTCGGCTTCGATGCCGAGACCCGCGCCTTCCATCCCCACGTCACGCTGGGGCGGGCTCAGGGCTCCGGCGGCGCCGGCGCCTTTCGCGACCTCGACCGTCGACTCGCGGAGCTGGACTTCACCAGCGATCTTCGGATCCACTCGCTCGACGTGATGCGGAGCCACCTGACCCGGGAGGGCGCGAAATACTCCGTCCTGTCGAGCGTACGGCTGGCGGCGTAGGGAGGAGGGAGCGTGGACGAACCGAGGGTGCGGACGTCGGTCCGCCGGATGCGGGGTGGGGCGGCGGCCGTCATGGTGCTCGCCGCCGTGGCGGCGTTCGCCGTGCGCGAGCGCCCGCGTGACTCGTCGAGCCCGGCGGAGCGCCCGGGCGTCGAGGAGGACGGCTCGATCGACGCGGGGCCGGAGGCGGCCGTCCGGATGGTCGACCGGATCCAGCTCTTCCGGACGGGTGGGGCGGGGCGCCGCCTCGAGCTGGACGGCGCCGACCTCACCGCTCTGCTCCGACACGCCGTCCCCGGCATGATCCCGGAGGGCGTGCGCGATCCGTCGGTCCACCTCGACGGAGAAGAGATCTCGGTGCGCGCGCGAGTCTCGCCCTCGCAGCTGCCCGGTGGAGAGGCGCTCGGTGACGTCGTCGCGGTGCTCCCCGACGACGTCGAGGTCGAGCTGCGCGGCACCCTTCACCGGTCCGGTCCGTCGCAGGTGGAGTACCGTATCGAGCACGCCTCGTTCGGGGGCGTGCCGCTTCCCTCCGGCGTCGTGGCGGCGCTCGTGCGTTCCTGGCCGGGCGGAAGCGGAGACGACGGGGACGCCACACCCGCGCTGCGCGCCGCCTGGTCGGTCCGCGACGGAGTCGTGACGGTTCGTGACGGCGTGCTCGTCGTCGAGCGTCCCGAACCAATCCTCGTGCAGTCGGTAGACGGAAGCGACGGCGTCTGACGCCCGAATCCCCCGACCACAGCGAATCGCCTCCATGGCCCGACTTCTCGTAGTCGACGACGAGAGCGGAATCCGCTCCGCCCTCGCCCAGCTCTTCGAGTACGAGGGGCACGAGGTCCGGGAAGCCGAGGACGGCGCCGGCGGTATCGAAGCCGCGGCCGACTTCCGGCCCGACGTCATCTTCCTCGACGTGAAGATGCCGGGGATGGACGGGCTCGACGTCCTGGCCCGCATGCGCGAGCACGACCCCAGCACCCCCATCGTGATGATCTCCGGCCACGGCACGATCGACACCGCCGTCGAGGCGACACGCAAGGGTGCCTACGACTTCCTGCAGAAGCCGCTCGACACCGACCGGCTGCTGGTGACGCTGCGCCGCGCGCTCGAGCTGCGGGGCCTCACGCAGAGCATGGCGGACCTGCGGAGTCAGGTGGAGAGCCGCTACGAGATCGTCGGTACCTCCTTTCCGATCCGGCGCGTGCTGGAGCGCATCGAGAAGGTGGCGCCGACCGACGCGCGCGTGCTCATCACCGGGGAGAACGGGACCGGCAAGGAGCTGGTGGCGCGGGCCATCCACCGGCTGTCGTCGCGCGCGGACGCCCCGTTCGTGGAAGTCAACTGCGCCGCGATTCCGTCGGAGCTGATCGAGTCCGCCCTCTTCGGCCACATGAAGGGCTCCTTCACCGGGGCGGTCGCGGACAGCGCGGGGAAGTTCGAGCAGGCCGACTCCGGGACGCTCTTCCTCGACGAGATCGGGGACATGTCTCCCGACGCCCAGGCCAAGGTGCTGCGCGCGCTGGAGCAGGGCGTCATCACCCGCGTCGGGGGATCGAAGTCGATCGAGGTGGACGTGCGGGTCGTCGCGGCCACGAACAAGGACCTGGAGCGGGAGATCGAGGAGGGGCGGTTCCGGGAGGACCTGTTCTACCGCCTCAACGTCGTGCCCATCCACATGCCTCCGCTGCGCGAGCGTCGGGACGACATTCCGATGCTCGTCCAGCACTTCACCGACATCATGACCCGCCGCGAGGGGATGTCACCGCGCAGCTTCGAGACCGCCGCGATCGAGCGCCTCGAGTCGTTCTCCTGGCACGGCAACGTGCGCGAGCTGCGCAACACCGTCGAGCGCCTGCTCATCCTCTCGTCGGGCGACTCCGTCCGCGCGGAGGACGTCGACCTCCTGGCCACCGGGCGCTCGGGCGGGGGCGGCCTGGGCGGCGAGCTGCTCTCCTCGGACAGCTTCGCGGACTTCAAGGACGGGGCCGAGCGGGCCTACATCCTCCAGAAGCTGCGGGAGAACGACTGGAACGTCGCCGAGACGGCCCGGCGCATCGACATGCCCCGCTCGAACCTCTACAAGAAGATCGAGAAGTACGGGCTCGTGCGCGAAGGCTAGTTCGAGGGCTCGCCGCCGGGTGCCGTGATCCGGGTACCGTTGGGCATCGCATAGAGAACCTCGATCGAGCGGTAGTCCCGGGCGGTCATCGAGGTGGCCGTGTTCGTCGGGTACATGACGTCGCGCGGCTCGTCGCTGTGCGGCAGGCCGAGTGCGTGCCCCATCTCGTGGGCCGCGGTCAGACGGATCTGCCGGGGATCGGCGGAGCCGCCGTACGGCGGACGCGTGCCGAGCTCGATCGAGAAGACCGAGATCCCGGTGCGCTCGGACCAGCGGGTCCGGACCTGACCGATCTGGCTGCCACCCAGCGACGGCTTCCACTCCACCGCGAAGAGCGGGTTCCGGTCCCCGCGGATGTCGGCCAGCACGGGGAAGGGCTGGTTGTTCCAGGCCCGGATTCCCTGGACGGCCGCCTGCTGGAGCGCCCGGGCGGTCGTCGGGTCCTCTCCTTCGGGGAGCGGAACGTGCACCACGATCGTGCCTTCGTGTCCGACCCAGCGCCGAAGGACGACCTCGCTCTGGTAGGAGAGGGGCGCGCAGAGGTAGCCCGCGTCCCGGCAGAAGTCCTCCGCGGCCAGGGCGCGGGGCGGGGAGCCGGCCGGTGCCGGCCCCGCCGAGGTTGCCGTGGCGCGGAAGCCTTCGACCTCCGGCTCCGGGCCCGCGGGACGCATGGACATGACCGCTCCCGCCCCGACGAGGGTCAGGGCGACGACGACGAGCGGACTCGGTCGAAGGGAGATGCGCACCGGTGGGCCGTCCTGGAGCGGGTTCGCGGGGCGGCCGTCGAGCGGCCGTCCGTTTCCAAGCTAGGCCGGCCCGGGCGGCGCATCCAAGGATTCGAATCGGCGCTTCCGGGGAAGAGGAACTCGGGACGCGTGCGTCACGTATTGACTTCGGAACCGTCGAAGACGCAGGGTGGTGAAGGCGCGGTCGACAGGCCGTGCATCCGGGACGCTCGACAAGCGAGGGCGGAGTGCACGAAGGCGAGCACGGGCGTGGTGCCGTGGCCGAGATGCTTCGGTCCGACCGGCGCTCGCCGTCCGCCCGCTTCGCCGAGAGCATGGTCGACTGGGCCCGCTCGATCGCGATCGCGCTGGTGCTCTTCCTGATCGTGCGCACCTCGATGGTCGAGGCCTTCAAGATCCCGACCTCGTCGATGGAGGGCACGCTGCTCGTCGGCGACTTCCTCCTCGTCAACAAGGCCGTCTACGGAGCGCACCTGCCGGGGCTCGATCTCACGCTCCCGGCGTTCGCCGAGCCCGAACGGGGTGACGTGATCGTCTTCCACCCGCCGCACGAGCCCGAGAAGAACTACGTGAAGCGCGTCGTCGGCGTCCCGCTCGACACCCTCGAGATGCGAGACAAGCGTCTCTACCTCAACGGCGCCCCGGTGTACGAGCCGTACGCGCGCTACATCGACGGGCGCGGGGACGCGGTGCACCCGGACATGGGGTGGCAGTCGAACCACCTCATCGCGTCGACCAAGCCCGAGTACCATCCGACCCGCGACAACTGGGGCCCGATCGTCGTGCCGGAGGGTCGCTTCTTCGTTCTCGGGGACAACCGCGACAACAGCGAGGATTCGCGGTACTGGGGCTTCGTGGCCCGGGACCAGGT
>CALJLC010000084.1 GCA_937982605.1 uncultured Gemmatimonadales bacterium
GAGCGCACGGCCCAGTACTCGCCCTCCGGGCGGCCAGCGGGCGGGCGAACCCGGATCCTCACGGGCTGACGCCGACCCGGCTGCAGCCGGAGGCGCTGCGGGAAGGCCGAGAGCCACGGTACCGCGGACGGCTCGCCTTCGGGGGCCACGTCCGAGATCGGGACGACGACGCGCCCCGACTCGTCGGTCCGGGGATAACCGAACGCGAAGTCGAGGCGGATCTCCTCGGGACGGGTGCCCGGATTGAAGAGGGTGATCTCTCCGGATCGGCCGCGGTGGTCGATGTAGACGGCCATCGGGCTGACCGAGACGGATTCCAGCGGCGCCGGCAGCGTCACGGCTGCGGCGCACGCCAGGAGGATGAAGCGAAGCGTGGGGGGTCTCATGCTCCGGCCTGGATGATCAGGAGTGTGATGACGGCCGTGTAGTTTCCGGCCGGTGCCCCGATCACGGGTCCCGCGGTGCCACCCAGGTAGAAGCGGTACAGCTGGAGGCCGGGTCCCGCGAGGGGGAACGGCTGCGTCGGGTCGAAGAAGGTCTGGTTGCCGCGCTGCTGGGCGATCGCGTCGCCCGGTCCGAAGGTCAGCGAGACCGAGCCGCCGCCGGCCGACGTGAGGGCGGGGGGCAGGACGAACTGGGCCAGGTACGAACCCCGCGCCAGCATCAGGAAGGAAGCCCGGCGCCCGTCGGTCGGGGGCACCGTCTCGGTCGTCCCGGCCTGGAGCTGCCCGAACTCGAGATCCCCCAGGGGGATCACGATCGCCTGCGCCGAGAGCGGCCCTGCCAACGCGAGGAGCGCGCACCCGGTGGCAAGGAGACCCGCCACCCGGTGCGCGCTCATCGTGCGCTCGACATCGAGCTCGTCGTTCTGCGGTCGGCCGGTCCTAGTACTGGGCCGCGACCGTGAACGTCATGCTCGTCGCGTACGTGCCCGCCTGGACGTTGGTGTCCGCGGCCAGGAGCGTCCCGCCGATCTGCACGAACGTGTCCTGATCCGTTCCGGGCGTCGCGATGCCCGTGTTGCCGAGGCCGTCGCAAGCCGTCGGCGTGGCCGCGCCGCCCGCCGTCGGCGAGTAGCCGCAGCTGAACGTCACGGGGATCGTCGTGCCGCCCGGGCCGGTGAGCTGGGTCGGAACCGTCGGGAGCGTGACCAGCACGTCGGAGTTGTGCGTGATCTGGA
Source organism: uncultured Gemmatimonadales bacterium (assembly GCA_937982605.1). Taxonomy (GTDB): domain Bacteria; phylum Gemmatimonadota; class Gemmatimonadetes; order Longimicrobiales; family Gaopeijiaceae; genus UBA2589. The sequence continues at coordinate 1,181 of CALJLC010000084.1, forward strand.
ACTCGCCGCGGGTGGCTCCGGCGGGTACGGCGGCACCCGGATCGACCGCGATCCCGGTACCGGGGGTGACGTTCCCGAAGTCGAGATCCGTCACCGGACCGACCACGAGGTTCGCCTGGATGACCGCGGTGGCGTTCACCGTGGCGGTCGTGGACTGCGCGTGCGCGGCCGCTGGCAGGAATGCCAGGGCCAGCGCCAGAACTGGCGCCTTCTTCATGATGCCACTCCAGGGGGAGGAGGTGGACCGTCCGTCGGGGTCACCGCGGACGCTATGTGTCTTCGGGCGCGAAGATGGGAGGACTCGGCCGTCGTAAACAAGTGTTTATTTTTCGGGAGATTCTCCCCGGGTGCCGCGAAACGCGCCGGCTGTCGCGGCTCCCGCCGCCCTTCCCGTCGCCCACGCCCACAGAAAATTGTGACCTCCGATGGGTCCGAAGGCATCCAGGACCTCGCCGCAGAAGTAGAGCCCCGGGTGGCGGCGGGACTCCAACGTCCGCGGGTCGATCTGGTCGAGCGCGAGTCCGCCCCCCGTGACCTCGGCCTTTCGGTACCCGGCGTTCCCGGTCCAGGGGAGCGGGTACGCCGCCAGCCGCCCGACGAGCGCCCGGCGGTCGTCGCGCCGCAGCTGAGCGAGCGGGGTCGCCGGGTCGAGGCCCGCCTCCTCGAGGAGGCGATCGGCCATGCGTCGCGGGAGGTGCGCGCCGAGCACGCCCCGTACGGTGCCCCGGTGCTCCCGGAGCACCGCGTCCCACGCCCCTTCGTCGAGCTCCGCCCACCGCACCACCAGCTCCTGACGGCCGCCGTCGGGTCGACCCCGTATGGCCAGGTGCGACGCGTCCAGCACGGTCGGCCCGCTCCAGCCGTCGTGCGTGACGAGGAAGCCGCCGGTGGTCTCGAACGCCGGCCGGGTGCCGGGCGCGGTGATCGTGACGGCCTTGGACACGCCGGCCAGCTCGGCGTGCGGGTGCGGATCGGCGGTGAGCGGGGTGAGCGCGGGGTACGTCGGATGAACGACGTGACCGAGGCGCTCCGCGATGCCCAGGCCGGTACCGTCACTCCCCGTGCGGGGGACGGAGAGGCCACCCGTCGCGACGATGACGCACCCGGCGCGGACCGAGGGCGCGCCGTCGATCTCGACCGTCCAGCGCGTCGCCCCTTCGTCCGAGCTTCCCGATGGCTCCGGGCGGACGTCGGTGACCCGGGCGTCGAACCAGACGCCGGCGCCCGCCGCTCGAACCGCGTCGACGAGCCGGTCGCGGACGTCCCGCGCGCGGTGGCTGGAGGGGAAGAGCTTGCCCGTCTCCGGCTCGAGCTCGAGCGGCATCGCCAGCTCCTTCTCGAAGAAGGCGCGCTGCTCGGCGAGCGGCCAGGAGCGCAGCATCTTGCGCAGCGTGTTGGGTGAGGAGTCGGTGACGTACCGCTCCGGCCGGGCCACCGACGGCAGGATGTTGCAGCGCCCCCCGCCGCTGATGAGGATCTTCCGACCCCCGTCCTTCGTGCGCTCGATCAGGACCACGTCGGCGCCGCCGCGCGCCGCGGTCAGCGCGGCGAGGAGGCCGGCCGCGCCCGCCCCGATCACGACGACCTCTCGGGTCGGCTCGCTCGTCCCCATCGGCGAGATATACCCTCGGCCGCGACCTGGCGTCCACGCCGGAGGCGTGGCAAGCTCCGGCCATGACTGGGGAGGTGGCGCCGATCCTGGAGGTGTGCTGCGCCTCCGCCGACTTCGCCCTCGCGGCCGAGGCGGCGGGCGCGGATCGGATCGAGCTGTGCGCCAACCTGGTGGAGGGCGGCACCACGCCCAGCGCCGGCGCCGTCGAAGTGGCGCTCGAGCGCCTCGGGATCCCGGTCATGACGATGGTCCGTCCGCGCGGCGGGGACTTCCTCTACAGCGGCACGGAGGTCGACGTGATGCTGCGCGATACCGCCGCGCACGTGGCCGCGGGGGTGGCCGGCGTCGTCATCGGGGCGCTCACCCGCGACGGGCGGGTCGATCGGGAGATCACCGTCGAGCTCGTCGCCGCGGCGCGCCCGGCCTCCGTCACCTTCCACCGGGCCTTCGACCTGTCGCGGGATCTGGAGGAGAGTCTCGACGCGCTCCTCGAGCTCGGCGTCGACCGGGTCCTCACGTCGGCGGGCGGCCCGAGCGCCGTGGGCGATCTTCCCGCCCTCGAGCGCCTCGTCCGCCGCGCCGGCGACCGGCTGAGCGTGATGCCGTGTGGAGGCATCCGCGCCGGGAACGTGGCTCGGGTCCTCTCGGTGCCCGGCGTGCGGGAGGTGCACGTCGGCGCCAGCCGGATCGTCCCGAGCGACATGGAGCACCGCGTGACCGGCGTGCCGATGGGGCGTGCGTACGAGCCCGACGAGTACCGGCTCGAGGTGGCGGACGCCGAGGCCATCGCCGCGGTCCGCGAGGCGATGGCTTCGGCTCGGGCGGGGGCGGCGTGACGGCTTCGGCCCGCCGCGCGGCCCTTCCGGATCGCCGGACGTTCCTCGGCCGCCTCGCCGCCGTCGGTGCGGCGCTGCCGGCGGCCGGGCTGGCCGCGTGCACCCGGGACGTTGCCGAAGCGAACCGGGACGTGCCCGGCCTCACCCGGCCGGTGCTCCGCCCGTGGGCCGGGGACATCGTCCATCTGGTGGCGCCGCCCCACGAGCTCCCGGTCGCCTACGTCTCGATGACGCGTCGGCACGTGTACGTGGACCACGATCACCGGGACCGCGCGGCGTGGCTGCTGGGCGCGCACATCTCCGTCAGCACGGCCCTCTGGCGCATTCCGCTGCCCGGGGATCCCGAGCGCCAGCCCGTCGTTCCCGGGGACGAGGCGCGGGAGTTCGAGGAGCTGCCGATGCGCGCGTGGGATCCCGAGCTCGCCCCGGCCGTCGACGACGTGCGCATCGTCCGGGGCCGGCCGGCTTCGCGCCGGATCGAGCTCGGCTGCGTGCCGGTCGTGGGCGTGGCCTCGGGTGCCGACCGGTGGGTCTCGGCCGCGCCGTTCGTCGTCCGCGTCGGGGCGCCGACGGCTCCGGGGACCCGGGGTGTCGGCACCGACGCCGCCGGTGCGCCGGCCACCGTCCGGGAGGACTTCCGGACCGTCGGAATGGGGCTCCGCCACGGGCGGCGGGAATGTGACGAGGGCGGCGAGGCCGTCCAGATCGTCAGCTGGTCCGCGTCGTGACCCGACTCACCACCGGCGGACGCCGCGGCGGGTGCGGAGCCCCCAGCGGCTGCGACTCTCGAGCGCCAGCAGCTTGCCGATCATCTCCGTCGCGTCGAGGTGCGTCCGGCCGAGCAGCTCGGCGGCCTCCTCGGGGGTGAGGGGCGCCTCGTCTCCCACGAGCGCCATCGCTTCGCGCTCTCCCTCGGCCGGGGGGTCCTCGGCGAACTCGTCCTCCGCGGCGTCCGGGACGTTGACCGACCGGGTGACGACGTCGGCCTCCATGGCGCCGTCGGTCAGCTCGCGACCGCTCCGTCGCTCCATGGCGTCGATCGAGTCCAGCAGCCTCAGGGACATCGCCAGGTTCCACTTGGCGTCGTCGCTCTCCGGCGCCAGGCGGAGGGCGGCCCGGTTCGCTTCCGCCGCCGCCTCGGCCTGGAGCCGCACGGAGTCGGGCACCTCGGCCTCCAGCGCCCGACGCAGCCGCACGAGCCCGGTGTTGTACTGCGCCTTTCCGCGGAGCTCCGGATCCCCGCGCCGCGTGGCCAGCACCAGCTCGGTCTCCGCCGCGGTCGGGTCGCCGGCTTCGATGAGCGCGGTGCCGAGGTTGTAGCGGAGCTCGTCGTCGTCCGCTCCTTCGCGGCTGCGCGCCTCGTACAGCCCGGTGGCGCTCTCGGCGTCGCCCGCCCGGTGGAGCCGGTTCGCCCGTTCCAGGCTTCCGCGCTCCGCGGACCAGGACAGCCACAGGCCGGCGAGTGCCGCCAGGCCGAGCAGGAGCCGTCGCGCCTTCACGCGGCCCTCCCGGGACGGGGGCGGGCGGCCTCGCCCCGGGCGGCTCGGCCGGCCGGGTACCGTGATGGCCCGCCGGCGCGCTCCGGTGCCCCGCGGCCCCGGTCCCGCCCGTGTCGGCGTGCGAGCACGCCGGCGTCGATCAGCGCCTCGAAGGCGAGGAGCACCAGCGCCAGGAGGATCGCCCACGCCAGCGGATCGGTCTGCTCCTCGGCGGTCGGGGCGGGCGTGCTCCCCCGGCCCAGCGCGTCGATCAGGCCGTCGAGCCCGCCGGGGGTCGAGACGTCGTGGAACTCGCCGCGACCCCGCGCCGCGAGCTCGCGCAGGAAGCCCGGGTCGGCGCTCGCCACCCCCGGCGCCGCCCTGGCGGCCCGGCCGGTGGCCGAGGAGATCCCTCTGCAGCCCGACGGCCGGGTCGAGATCGAGAACATGTCCGGCTCGGTCACCGTGCGGGCGGCATCGCCGGACCTTCGGGTCGCGGCGACATGGCCGAGGCGG